>NZ_MLAO01000003.1 GCF_002272835.1 Helicobacter sp. 11S03491-1 | reverse complement strand
ATATATCTTAAACTAATTTTAAATAATAGGGTGTATAATTTAAAGATAAAAATCTATTTTTTATTTTAAATAAGAAAATCCATACAATCATTCATAGATATATTCCTATAATAATTATCATTATTTAGATTAATAGCATTAGTTATGGAGACTTTTTAAAAAAGAGAGAGAAGAGAATTGAGGATAATGTTGATTGTAAAAAATATTTTTTGTTGGATGGGGATATTTTTTCTTGCTCCATGTATTGACGGATCGCAAATTTTTTGTGATGATACACCCTCTGCTTTAGCCCATACAAACAAGCAATCCGGTAATCAAAAAGAATGCCCAAACCCTAATTTTTCTTCTATCTCTAAATTCTCTCTCTCATCCAAAGAAAATAATCCTCAAAAAATTTCTTATAAAAAAGAATTGGAGATACCCCATTTAGTTTGTTTTATGATTGATTATATTTATTTGCAATCAAGCACACTTGCTATTGAGGAAAAAGTCCAAAAGGAGTTTAAGTTTCTTATCCCTATCCTTCAAACTTTTACTCACCAATGCCTGGATACGCAAAAAATTAGCGAACTTTTAAATAAAATCAAACTCAAATCCTTTAAAAAAGGCTATATCACAACAAATTTTGGTTTAAAATCTCAAGATTTAAATACCAAAACATTAATTGTCATGATAGAGACTTCTATTCTCAAAGAAATAGAATATGAAAATAAAAACCGCTTCTCAACCTTGTTTTGGGGCAAAGATTATGGGATTAAAATCGGAGATATTTTTTGCATAAAACCCATTGACAGAGGATTTTATAACTTTAAACGTCTCAAAACGCAAAACCCCACTATGGAAATCCTATCCATTCCCCCTGAAAATCAACAAGACGCAATCGGTTCTAAACTCATTATCAAGCCTCACTCCTCCTTGCTCCCAATTTATGCTTCTTTTAATGCAAACAATGGAGGATCTCTATCAAGTGGGATTTATCAGACTTCTTTTCAATTAGGCTTAGAAAACATACTCTCTTTAGCAGAAATTTTTAATACCTACGTTGTCCTCACCCCTAATTGGAAAAATGCTCACAATATTTATGCTTCATTTGATTTTAGCATCCCTTTTAGGCGCTTTTTATTCTCTATAAACACCTCTTATTCTGAATATGCTCAGAATATTCCTATATTAAAAAATACATTTAAATATCATGGATATAGTGCAAATATGGATATCAAGGGAGGTTTTTTAATCTATATGGATAATCTTAATCAAATCACTTTTAACTTTGGATTGGGCAAAAAATGGGCGAAAAACTATCTTGAGAATATTGAACTTATCCCTCAAAGACGAAATCTAACAAATGTTTATGCAAATTTCAACTATCTAAGATATATCAAACAAGCTTCTTTCAATCTAAGTTTGGGCATCAAACAAGGAGTGAAATTTTTAGGAGCTATGGAAAATCTCACAAACTCTCAAGAGTCTCCTGATTTTTTCTACACGATCCCTACAATAGATATATATGCTTATGCGCCCTTTGATATGAATCGCCAACATTTTGCCTATACAGGATTTTTAAAAACACAAGTCTCAAGAACAAGACTTTATGCGAACGAAAAATTTAATCTGGGAGGGATTTATAGTGTGCGTGGGTTTGATAGCTCAGCCCTAAATGGTGAAATAGGGATTTTGAATCGAAATGACTTGGCTTATTATTTCCCTCCCTTTTTTAGAATATCTCTTGTCCCAACTTTGGGAATAGATATGGGATACACAACAGATATTTATATGAATTCTCAAGATAGATTAAGAAATCAAGGGTTTTTGATTGGAGGGGGCGGAGGATTAAAAATCTATTGGGGAAGATATTTTAATACTGAAATTTGGGGATACGCTCCTTTTTATAATCCCTCCAAACTCAAAGGCAGATATTTTTATGCTTCTGCGGGTATTTATTGGCAATAATCCAAGACTATATTTTCTAACAAAAATCTATAAAGTCATTTATTTTTGTCCTATACCGCGTCTAATGCATATTTAATGATCTATTGTTTAAATATTTTTCTAAACTATCAAAAAATAAAAGTCTCAAATTATGTTACTTATTGTAATAATAAATCTCAAAATACTGACTACATGGTATTTAAAGGCTTTTAATAATATAGATTTTTATAGATTTTAACAAAATTTTTGATAAATTTTATAAAATTTATCAAAACACAATATGTGTATGATAATATTCTCAAATAAAATTATGCAAGGATACACAGATGAGTATTATTATTGGATTTCCAAGAGTTGGAGAACACAGAGAACTTAAAAAAGCTTTAGAGGGATTTTGGGCGGGCAATTTAACCCAAAGCCAACTTCTCCGGAGTGCCAAAGAATTGCGGGCTAAGCATTGGAGTTATCAAAAAAATCTAGAGTATGTCAGTGTCAATGATTTTAGTCTTTATGACAATATGTTAGATTTAGCTTGCGCTCTTGGAGCTATTCCTCGGAGATTTAGAGCATACAAAGATTTGGAACTTTATTTTGGAATGGCGCGTGGGCTTAAAGAAAGCGTTGCTTGCGAAATGACTAAGTGGTTTAATACCAATTATCACTATGTTGTCCCTGAACTAAGTGCCCATGATGATTACAAAATTGATGCAAGCAAGATTATCCTTGAGTACAATGAAGCCAAAGCTTTAGGCTACAGACCAAAAATCAATCTCATTGGACTTTTTACATTTGTCGCTTTATCAAAAATCATCGATGGAACAGATTTTGATACTATTTTTACAAATCTCAAACAAGCTTATTTCCAACTTCTTGATGAACTCAAAAAACTAGACACAACTCTCACTATTCAATTTGAAGAACCTATCTTTGCAAAAGGCACAGATGAAAGATTTTATAGCAAAATCAAAGAAGTTTATGATCAAATCGCTGCTAAAGGATTCAAAACAATTGTAGTGAGCTATTTTGAGCAGAGTTTGGAAGCAACAGATATTTTGTGCCAAACAAATATTGAAGGCATTGGGTTAGACTTTTTGTATGGAGAAAAAAACCTTTCCTCCCTTGAGTTGCTTGCAAAAAGTGGTAAAACACTTTATGCAGGGATTATTGATGGACGCAATATCTGGGTAGCCAATCTTGAGAAAAAACTACAATTCTTAGAGCAAATCTCACAAAAATTTCCTAAAGATAAAATTGTTTTATCTACAAGTTGCTCGCTATTGCACACACCATTTAGCAAAGATTCAGAAACCAACATGGACAAAGAAATACTCTCTTGGCTAAGCTTTGCTAGAGAAAAAATCCAAGAACTTGAACTTCTGGAATCTGCATTCAAAAATGGCATCAATGAATCTATCAAACAGTCATGGGAACAAAATAAAGCCATCAACCAAAATAGAAAAATTTCGCCAAAAATCAATGACAAAGCCACCCAAGATCGCCTTCTTACCCCCGGTAAAACTCAAAGAGAAGTTGCCTTTAAAGATAGAATCAAACTCCAACATCAAGAATTAGCCTATCCTATCCTCCCAACCACAACCATTGGATCATTTCCACAAACTCCGCAACTACGCGCATTAAGACAAGATTTTAAAAAAGGGCAAATTAATTCAGATATTTACGAAAAAGGCATTCAAGATTACATCAAAGATTGTATCGCCTTCCAAGAAGAAATAGGGCTGGATGTGTTAGTGCATGGAGAGCCGGAGAGAAATGACATGGTAGAATATTTTGGAGAGCAGCTTAAGGGCTTCGTTTTTAGCCAAAACGGATGGGTGCAAAGCTATGGAAGCAGATGTGTCAAACCCCCTATCATCTTTGGGGATGTCAGCAGACCTGCCCCAATGACACTTAAATGGGCTACTTATGCCCAAAGTTTGACTAAAAAAATAGTCAAAGGAATGCTCACAGGACCTGTAACTATCCTTAATTGGTCTTTTGTAAGAGACGACATACAAAGAAGTGCTGTATGCAAACAAATAGCGCTTGGGATTGCCGATGAAATTGATGATTTGCAAAATGCAGGGATAAAAATCATCCAAGTTGATGAGGCTGCTTTCAAAGAAGGTTATCCATTGCGAAAAGAAAATGTCAAAACCTATGAAGAATGGGCACTTTTATGCTTCAAAACCTCCACAAGTGTTGCAAAACCCTCAACACAAATCCATACGCATATGTGTTATAGTGAGTTTAATGATATTATCAAAACCATTGAAGATCTGGATGCAGATGTCATCAGCATTGAAACTGCAAGAAGCGGGAATGAATTGTTAAAAATATTTGCACAAGTTGGATATTCCCATGAAGTAGGTCCTGGCGTCTATGACATCCATAGCCCAAGAATCCCAACCCAAGAAGAAATCATCAAACAAATCAAACTTCTTCTTGAAGTCTTACCCAAAGAACAACTCTGGATCAATCCTGATTGTGGTCTAAAAACAAGAAAATGGGAAGAGGTCAAACCAAGTTTGAAAAATCTTGTCCAAGCAACCAAACAAATCAGAGACAAAGCCTAAGGGATAGCAATGATAGAGGAGTGTGTCCATAAAATTTTAAATACAAAATTTCTAAGCTATGAAATCACTCCTCCAAGAGGGACTAACATTGGAGAAGAACTCATAAAAGAATTGCAAGAATGGGATGGCTATGATGCCCTTGTATGCACAGATGCCCCATTAGCCAAATTCAAACAATCCTCCATACTCACAAGTCTCAAACTGCAAAATACACTCAAAAAACCTGTTATATGCACTCTCAATATGAGAGATAGAAACTCTATTGCAATTCAGGGGGATATTCTGGGAGCAAATCAATTAGATGTAAGGCTATTTTTAGCCCTCAGTGGCGATCCTGTCAAACTAGGGGATTACCCCAATGCAAAAGGTGTGTTTGAAGGCAATAGCACTCTCCTTATTCACCTAATCAACCAATGCAATCAAAACAAAGACCTTAATGACAAGCCCTTCAAGGGTGAGGTAAAAACAATCTATCCTTTTGGCGTTATCAACTCTTATGCCAACAATCCCTTAAGTCTCAAAAATAAGATGAAACGCAAAATAAAATCAGGCGTACTTGCCCTTTTCACTCAACCTATCTATGATATAGAAAATGCTAAGATTTTGGTGCAATGGTGCGCAGAAATCAACCGAGAACTCCACACAAATACCCAACTTGTATTGGGGTATTTTCCAATCATGAAATATAAAACGGCTCAATTTTTATACTCTAAACTCCCGGGTGTATTCGTGCCTCAAATATGGCTCAAAAAACTTGAAGAAGCCTCTTTAATAAGCCAAGAACAAGAACAGAAAGTAGGCTTTGAACTCAGTAAGAAACTCTTTGAAGATCTCAAAAATACCCATTATAAAATCCATTTCATGAATGCCAACAAAATCACATTAGCAAAAAAAATTCTCCGGTAAATAACTCTGCATATAATTGATTAAGACAATAAAACGGCTTCCGGTCTCTAATACCTATTAGTTGATAAATTTTATGATAACTTACATTCTCCATATTAATTCCAAGGGCATTCATTGATGAGAATTTTGCCCAAAACCAAAAAGTTTGCTATTGTCTAGGTATCCAAATAGTTTGCTTAGATCCTTGATTATGAGATTGTTTGAATGCCATCAAGCTATCATGAGCGCAACCACCCAATAAACATATGCCTAAAGTGCTTGTAATCATTATTTTCATTTTAAATCCTTACAATTAATTTAATAAAATAATAAATCTTATTAATTAATAATTATTAAATTATAGTAATTATCTTTAATATTAAAAATAATTTTATTACTCAAGCATTCCAATAAACATTCTCAAAATAAAAAACACAAAGCTCTTGCCTAAATTCGCACTTCTTTCCTTGAAGAATCCGGAATCTGTTTTGGCAATCAATCAGATTATAACCAGCAAGGTGCAGTAGAATCAACAATCCTATTGAGAGATTTTTATATTGACAGATAGGATTTGATAAGTTTGCGAGAATGATGAAAAACACATTTCAAAAGTATTTTTACTCAATCTTAAGTATTTCTTATAATCAAGCTCTTTGGTAGCTTAAAATAATCAATAACTTCTTCTTCTTTCAAACGATGCTCTCCCTTATCTCTCTCATGATCATAACCTAGCAAATGCAAAATACCATGTACCAGCAACAAAGCAATTTCAAGATCGACTAAATGCCCCAAATCTTGGCTTATTCTCCTTGCCATATCTACATTAATGACGATACTGCCTAGAGGTAAAGATATTCCGGATATACCCATATTATCAAATGGGAAACTCAACACATCTGTTGTCTTATCTTTGCCCAAAAATTCTTTGTTGAGTAAATGGATATGTTCATCATGAGTTAGGAGCAGCTCAATTTCTTGTGAGCTTAAGAATGCAGCAATTTTATTTAAAAGTTTGTAATCAAAAATAAAATCGGTTTCATTGGTAATTTCCAGCATCTCCATCCTGAATATTAAAAAATTTTTAGATTATACATTTAAGACATTAAAACCCAATATAAGTGCTATAATTTTAGCCCTTAAAAGCAAAATTTTATTTGAGGAAAATGCATGGTGGATTATGGCATTAAATTTTGGTCAAATGATGACTTTATCATTGATAATGGCGTTGTAAAAGTCAATCATAAAAATAAACCTCCAATCATTGATATTGTCAATGAAGTAAGAGAAAAAGGCTATAAAGGACCTCTCTTAATTCGCTTTCCCCATCTTATACAAAAACAAATAGAAAAAATATTTGCTACTTTTGAATCTTCTATCCAAGAATATAAATATAATGGTAAATTCAAGGCTGTTTTTCCTCTCAAAGTCAATCAAATGCCTAATTTTGTCTTACCTCTTGTAGCTTGTGCCAAAGATAAATGCTATGGGCTGGAAGCAGGAAGTAAATCTGAACTTATTGTATCTATGGCTTACACTAACAAGGGTTCTCCTATCACCGTCAATGGCTTCAAAGATCGTGAAATGATCAATCTGGGTTTTGTAGCAGCCAATATGGGGCATGATATTACACTCACTATTGAAGGTCTCAATGAATTGGAAACAATTATTGAAGTGGCTAAAGAAATGGGAGAGCCATGCCCTCATATCGGTCTTAGAATACGTCTTCATAGCACAGGAACAGGAGTATGGGCAAAAAGCGGGGGGATTAATTCCAAATTTGGTCTAACAAGCACTGAATTACTTGAAGCAATCAAACTTCTTGAAGATTCCAAACTGCTTCATAAATTTACAATGATCCATTTTCATATTGGCAGCCAAATCAGTGATATTTCACCTCTAAAAAAAGCGATCCGTGAAGTGGGGAATATCTATGCAGAGCTTAGAAAAATGGGAGCGAAAAATCTCACTTGTGTCAATATTGGCGGGGGTCTTGCAGTCGAATATACTCAACATGAAGGCAACAATAATCGCAATTACACATTAAGTGAATTTAGTGGGGATGTGGTTTTTTCCCTCAAAGAAATTGTCAAAAACAAAAAAGAACCCGAACCGGATATTTTTATCGAATCAGGTCGTTATATATGCGCTAATCATGCTGTTTTGATTGCTCCGGTATTGGAATTATTCTCACAAGAATATGATGAAAAAGCCCTCAAACTCAAAGAGAAAAATCCTCCATTGATCGCTGAAATGCTTGATTTATATCAAAGTATCAGTGAAAAAAATGCAATTGAATATTTACATGATAGTCTTGATCATATGGAATCCTTGCTGACTTTATTTGATCTGGGCTATATTGATTTACAAGATAGAAGCAATACAGAGGTATTGGTGCATTTGATTATCAAAAAAGTCATCAAACTCCTTAAACATAAAAATCACAATGATATTATCCGTATTCAAGAGCAAGTTCAAGAAAGGTATTTATTAAATTGCTCTTTTTTTCAAAGTTTGCCGGATTATTGGGGATTGGGACAAAATTTCCCTGTTATGCCTCTGGATAGGCTAAATCGACGCCCCACAAGGAGTGCAAGTTTATGGGATATTACTTGTGATAGCGATGGAGAAATTACTTTTGATTCTTCCAAACCCTTATTCTTGCATGATGTGGATGTTACCAAAGAAGAATATTTTTTAGGCTTTTTTTTAGTAGGGGCTTATCAAGAAGTTCTGGGAATGAGGCATAATCTTTTTACTCACCCTACTGAATTTAGCGTTGTTTTTGATGATGAGTTAAACAAAGGCTATGAAATACAAAATCTTCTTGAAGCTCAAACCATTCTGGATGTGCTTGATGATCTTGATTATGATACCAAAGAAATTGAACGCATTTTAAAGCAACGCATAGAAGAAAATCAAGACATCGATGAAGAAACCAAAAAAGAAGTCATGGGGCAACTCTATATCATGCTCAGCGAAAATGGCTACCTAAGAACCATTGCAAGTGGTGAAAAAAATTGACTCCAAAAGATTCTAATAAAATAGGGCTTTTTGCGATTATTAAAGAAGATTTTAGTGTCCCTTTCAAAAAAGATCCTGCTATCAATTCTAAAATAGAGCTTTTTTTTAATTATCCCGGTCTTATTGCTATTGTCCATTATCGCATTGCTCATAGATTCTATCAACGAGGGTTTAAAATCTTTGCAAGAATTTTAATGGGCTTCACACAATTTCTAACTAACGTTGATATTCATCCTGCTTGTAAGATTGGCAGGAGAGTATTTATTGATCATGGTATTGGCGTAGTCATCGGGCAAACAGCTGAAATTGGCGATGATGTAACTATCTATCAAGGGGTAAGTTTAGGTGGGGTGAGTTTGGAGAAGATCAAGCGTCACCCTACTTTAGAAAATGGTGTGGTTGTAGGAGCAGGGGCAAAAATTCTTGGAAATATTACTATTGGGGCAAATGCAAAGATTGGGGCAAATTCAGTTGTTATCAAAGATGTTCCGGCTGATATGACAGCTATAGGTATCCCTGCTCGTGTTCTTAATAAAAACAAAACTCAAGAAACCAATGCTGCTATTAAACTTCCTGATGTTGATAAAGAACTCTTTAACTATCTCATTGAAAAAATCAATCTCATTGAGCAAACCATTCACTCTAATCCTGAAAATTCTAAAAAAGACGCTCAACTCCAAAATATTTATGAAAATTATATCCGTTGCATTAAAGATGAATAATAGAAAATGAAATTTATCCCTAAAATTTCTTAAAAGCTGACTTTGATTGAAAAATAGATATTAAAATTTTCAATACATTCAATACAATAAAAATTGTGATAAAAAAGCTAAAAACTTAATATATAAAGATTATCTTTAGAAGAAAAAATTAAGAAGAATTTAATATTAACAGTATTTAAATCTAAAATAAAGCCTGTTTTCATAAAGTCATATAACTATGCAAGATAGAATCTATTGGTTTTATACCCTCATAGACTTGATGAAATAAAATACCTTTAGAATACTCCGGATGGTGGCTTGAGGCGGAATCGAACCACCGACACGGAGATTTTCAGTCTCCTGCTCTACCGACTGAGCTATCAAGCCAAACTCAAAAAAGAAGCAAAATTATTCCAAAAAACCCTTGAAAAACAACTTAAATTCGCATAAAAACTCAATTATAAAAAATTAAGATGATTTTATGCCTCAAAAACACTCAAAATTCCTAAAAATAGCCTATCCATACGGTTATCTTTTTGTTACAAACTAACTCATTTATAAGAATTTATTGATTTATTTTTAAATATTAAAGAATAACTAAGTAATTATTTATTTTTGTAGTAATACAATTGATACATAACTTAAAAATAAAAAGGAGAGTTTAATTGAAAAAGATACTTTTGTTAGCTATTTTGGCTATAGGAATACTACAAGCCCAAACAGCCTATATCAACAAAACTTCGCCTCTAAAAATTAATGGCAAAATTGTAGGCGAAATTACAGTGCTTACACCGGTTGAAGTCCTTCAGACACAAGGTAATCAAGTCAAGATTAAATTAAAAGGCGCGATGGATGAAAACTATACCAAAGCTATCCAAAAAAGTCCTGAATTAGGGGAGATTTATGCTACTTTTATTCAAGATGACAATCCTTTTTTGAAAGTTATTTCCAAAAAAGAAAATGATTATGGAGACTTATGGTTTGAGGTAGAGGGAGAATTTGAAGTTGATAAAACAATTTTGGATTCGAGTGATCAATCCCTCTACACAAAGGCAAAAACCATTTATGAACAAACTTGTTCACAATGCCACCGTCTCCATGCACCCAATAGTTTCACCGTCAATCAATGGCCAAGCAATATCAATAGTATGAAAGATATGGTTTCTCTAGATAAAGATACCAAAGAATTAATTACTAAATATTTGCAACAACACGCCAAAGATGCTCAAAATCATTAAGGAGAAAATTCATGAAAAGAAGAGATTTTATTAAAACTACCTCAATTCTTGGGGCAGGTAGTTTGCTTCAAGCTAACAAATTTGATGCAGCTACACAAACAATTTTTGATTCCAATAAAATGCTTAGTGGAAATCGATATGGAGCATTTTATGCAAAAACAAGCAGTAATCAAATCGTCAATGTAGAGCCTTTTGAGGGAGACAAAAAACCCAATAACCTCATCTATGCTATTCCTGATGTTGTCAATAATGAAAGTCGGGTCGAATACCCAATGGTAAGAAAAAGCTACCTAAAAGCTAAAGGTCCCGCAAAAAATGATCTTAGAGGACAAGATGAGTTTGTAAGAGTCAGCTGGGATGTAGCTCTAGATTTGGCTGCAAAAGCATTAAGAAAAAATTTTGATAAATATGGTCCTGAGGCAATCTATGGAGAATGCTACTGGTGGGGGGGTTCCGGAAAAGTTAGCTGGGGACGCACAGTTGCCCATAGAATGTTAAAAATATTAGGGGGCTATGTAGAAGAAAGTGGGGATTACTCTACAGGGGCAGGAATGGTTATTATGCCCCATGTAATGGGTAGCAACACAGTTTATGAAAGCCCTACCAAATGGAAAGCTGTTCTTAAGGGAGCTAAAAATGTTGTATTTTGGGGGACAGATCCACTTATTACCAGTCAAATTTCTGTAGGTATTCCAACTCATGATAGTTACCCTGCTTACGAAGAAATCAAAAAAGCAGCCAAAAACAAAAAACTCAATCTTTACAGCATTGATGTCAAACAAAATGACACACAAAGATTTATGGAATCTGAATTTATTTCTATTATTCCAAATACAGATACGGCTATGATGATAGGAATGGCACACTATCTTTTTACCTCAGGACTTTATAATAAAGATTTTATCCATAAATATACTGTAGGGTTTAATAAATTTAGAGATTATTTCATGGGCAAGGAAGATGGTGTCATCAAAGATGTTGCTTGGGCATCAAAAATCTGTGGCATTCAAGCCAAAACTATCCAATCTCTTGCTGAAAAGTTTGTTAAAGAACCCACTCTCATTATCGCCGGAAGAGCGTTACAAAGACAAGATCATGGCGAACAAGCATTTTGGATGATAGCAGTGCTTACTGCAATGCTGGGACATATTGGCAAGCTAGGGTGTGGTTTTGAATTTAGCTTAAGTTATTATTCTCAAGGAGGAACAGACAAAATTGCGCCCTCATTGAAGGGTATGAGCACAAATGTTGCTGAAGTTTATAACAAAAAGTATCCTAATGCTCCTTGGCTTAAACATCAAAATATTACCATTCCATCTTCAAGATCTATTCAAGCCCTCCAATTTCCAGGATCTATTATCGATCAAGATGGTAAAAAAATCAAACTCCCTCATATGAGAGTATTTTATCTTGCTTCCGGATCACCCTTGACAAGACATCAAAACGTAAATAATACAATCGCTCAACTTAAAAAAGTTGATACAATCATTACCGCCGATCCTTATTGGACATCTATGGCAAAAATGTCTGACATCGTTTTGCCTGTGGCTACAGAGGTTGAGAGAATTGATATTGATCAAACCAATGCAAACAAAGAATATATCATTGCCAGAAAACCTGTCATTGATCCAATTGGAGAAAGCAAAAGCGATTTTTGGATATGCCAACAACTTTGCAAAAAATGGGGCTATGAAGAAGTATTTACAGAGGGTAAAGACGAATTAGCATGGGCAAAAGATTTTTATGAAGATGCACGCAATCAAGGAGCAAAACTCAATATCACTATGCCAAAATTTGAAGACTTTTGGAAACAAGGTTATGTGCGTTTTACAAAAGATGATGAAGAAAGCGAGCTTTATACAAGATTACAAGATTTTGTGCAAGATCCCTTCAAAAACAAACTTGGCACACCATCAGGAAAGATGGAAATTTACTCCCCTGTTATCGCAAAATTCAATTATGATGATTGCAAAGGACACCCTATGTGGTTTGAACCTATGGAATGGTTAGGATCACCCAAATCCAAACAATACCCTATTCACATTGTTAGCCCACACTCTCGCTATAGACTCCATTCACAAATGAATAATTCTTTTATCCGAACATTTGCTGAAATTAGCGGTAGGGAACCTATATTAATCCACCCTGAAAATGCGAAAGCTAGAAATATCAAAAGTGGGGATATTGTCCGTCTTTTTAATGATCGCGGAGAAATTCTTGCAGGAGCAATCGTCACTAAACAAGTCAGAAAAGATGTCGCCATTATTTGTGAAGGGGCATGGTATGATCCTGAAGTCTGGGGACAAAAAAGTCTCTGCCAACATGGAGATATCAATGTCCTTACAATCGACAAAGGAACTTCTAAACTCGCTCAAAGCAACATTGCACATACTACATTGGTTCAAATTGAAAAGTTTAAGGGAAATACTCGTGAAATTAGAGCTTTCTCTAAACCAAAAATTCTTCAAAGTCTCTAAAAACAAGCTTTCTTATTGCAGGAAATTCCTGCAATAATTTTTATTTATCCTCATACCTCAATAATAACAAGCTATAATAATACATTCATTTAAAGGCAAGAGATGAAGTTAATATCATGGAATGTAAATGGCTTAAGAGCTTGCATGAACAAAGGTTTCATGGATTTTTTTAGATCTGTAAATGCAGATATATTTTGTATCCAAGAGTCCAAAATGAATCCCCAACAAGCTCAATTTGACTTTGAAGGTTATGAAGAATTTTGGAATTGGGCGGAGAAAAAAGGATATTCAGGCGTAGCTATATTTTCCAAAAACAAGCCCATTAGCGTAAGCTATGATATGGGGATTGCTCATCACGACAAAGAAGGCAGAATCATCACGGCTGCGTATGAAGATTTCTATCTGGTAAATGTCTATACTCCTAATTCTAAACGCGATCTTGAAAGACTTGCTTATCGAATGGAGTGGGAAGATGATTTTAGAAAATTTCTCAAAAATCTGGAAAAAACAAAACCTGTTATAGTGTGTGGAGATCTCAACGTTGCCCACAAAGAAATTGACTTAAAAAATCCAAAGACAAATCGCAGAAATGCCGGTTTTACAGATGAAGAAAGAGGGAAAATTACCCAACTTTTAGACTCAGGATTTACAGATACTTTTAGGTATTTTTATCCTGATTTGCAAGAGGCTTATAGCTGGTGGAGTTATATGGGAAAAGCTAGGGAAAACAACACGGGTTGGAGAATTGATTATTTCCTTTGTTCTGAAACTTTAAATTCTAAACTCAAAAATGCCTTTATATATCCCGAAATTATGGGCAGCGACCACTGCCCTGTAGGGATTGAAATTCAATGTTAAATTTATCTGTTCAAATCATAAGGTGTAACTTGATAAACATAATAATTTAACCAATTACTAAAAATCAAGCTTGCCCCGGATCTCCAATTTACTATCACCTCTTGATTTTGATTAAAATAATTTTTTGGTTCTAATGGGCACAATCCCCTTTCTTTATCTCTGATATATTCGTTTCTTAATGTGTCAGCATCATATTCTAAATGACCAATAATAAAAATTTTTTTGTTATCAATAGATTTGATAATTCCAACCCCAGCCTCTTGACTATAACACAAAATAGAAAGCTCCTTAGAAGAGGCTACTTTTTGCTCATCAATACCGGCATGTCTGGAGTGAGGCATATAAATTTGGCTATCGCACCCTGTAAATAAAACATCAGATGTTTTTATTTTTGAATTAGCAAAAACACCAAATATTTTTTCTTTAAGAGAATATTTTGTAACGCCATAATAATAATACAAACTCGCCATAGCCCCCCAACAAATATAAATTACACTATTAACATTTGTTTGTGCAAAATCCAAAATCTCTTTCATCTCATTCCAATAAGCAACATCTTCATATTCCATTTGCTCCACAGGAGCACCTGTAATAATCATCCCATCAAAGTATGTATTTTTAAGCTCATTAAATTTTTTATAAAATCTTTTTAAATGGGATTTTGGCGTATTTTTACTCTCATAAGATTGTGTTGTAATGAATGTTACATTGACTTGAAGAGGTGAATTTGCCAATAATCTTATTAGCTGGCTTTCAGTTTGAATTTTTGTAGGCATTAAGTTAAATATGACTATTTCAATAGGTCGAATGTCTTGAGTAAGCGCCCTACTTGAAGACATTACAAAAACATTTTCACTATCGAGTGTTTTAAAAGCAGGTATATCTTGTGGTATGACTACAGGCATTATTTTCTCCTATTAACAAAATAATTTTATTAGCAAATCAATCTAAAATCTTGTCATTTATGATTTTTTATATTAATAATAAACACAATATGTGTTTATTATATTAAGAAAATGCAAATATCACAGAGATAAAATCTTTAAAAATATTATTGATGTGGGTTAATGAAACATCTAAAATAAAACTCCCTCTTTTTAAGAAGATGGAGTTAATGTAGCGTGAGGGAGACTTTCGACATAAAGGCTTCGACTTGGGAAAGCGAAGCTTAATCCATTAGATTCAACAATTTTCATAATTTCAAGAATTAGAGCTTCTTTGACTTTTAAAAACTCTCCCCAAGCCACCGTCTTGCTAAAGCAATACAATAAAATATTAATAGAGCTATCTGCAAATTCATCAACAAACACAAAAAGTGTATTTTTATAACCTAAATAATCATCCATAGAAATAATATCTTTTTTAAAGGCTACTTGATAATCTATATGTTCACGCTCATCAGTATCTTTGGAAATATTTTGGTTATTTAAGAGCAGTTCCCTAATTTCTTTGACACATTTTTCAAGCTGTTCACGTTTAGAACCATAAGTTAAACCAATGCTCATTTTAATACGCCTACCAACTTTTCGACGATTCCAATTCCTGATTGATTTGTTGGCAAGCTCTGAATTGGGCACAAAAAGAAGTGCATTATCAAATGTTCTCACAGTTGTGCGTCGCAACCCCATTTCTACCACAGTCCCTTCAACATCTCCGCACACAATCCAATCCCCTTGCGAAAATGAATTATCAAACAATAACATCACAGATGCAAAGAAATTTGCAAGTAAATCCTTCACAGCCAATGCAACTGCCAATCCACCAATCCCCAAAGATGCAATAATTGCAGAAATATTAAATCCTAAATGTTTCAAAATTGCCAACAATCCAAAAATGATCACAATAAAATAAACGATTTTTAAAATCAAATTAATTACTTCTTTGCGAAAACCATCCGAACTTTTTTGAGCAAGAGTGGTAATAAACGCACCCCCATAACCTTTTAATAAAGAAATAACAAACCATACCAGCAAAGCAATATAAACTACTCCAAACCATACTTGAATCTTTGAAGATGCTAAATTGGGATAATATAAAATATCCAGTGAAATATCAAAACTCCAAACTAAAAGCAGCCATGAAATTGGCGCTGTAATATCATTGCGAATTTTATTTTGTATGGCTTGGTTGTGACGAGTAAATTTCACGAAGAAATCTACGATTTTCAAAATAATCCTAGCTACAATTTTTCTGCATCCCAATAAAACAATCAATGTCAATAACGATAAAATTACCTTTGCAACACCAAGATTACTTGTATTGATAGGGACATAATGGTCAATTTTTTCCAAAAGCCATTCCATGCCTAAATTCATAATTGCATTTTGAGGGAGAATATTTTGAGCATATTCTTGCATGTAAGATAAAATTTCTATATAAGTTTGGAGTTTAACTTTATATTGATAAACCTTGTTCTGAAGTTGTTGTTTTTGATTTGAATTCAAATTAGAGGGGATAGAATACTCCACCTTTATTTTTTCATTCAAGCTAATCAAATAAGGAGCAATAGTTTTAGTAACATCATCTTTTTGGCTAAAAAAATCTATTTTCTTGCGTAATTTTTCTATCATTTCATAAATATCTTGGTCTAACGAAAGATCATCAAGCAAAATTTTATTTAAAGTATAAGTATAGGCGTCCTGAGTTTGTGTAGTAGTTTGAAGTTCAAACCTAATTTTAGTTTGCTCTATTTTATTTGCTTTAATATCAATCCCTATTTTTTCCTTATGATCGAGAATCTTTGAAGTTAATTGTTTTATCAAATCCATCTTTTGTTCTGCATATACAGCAGCTTCTGTAATTTTTTGAGGATTATTTTTGTAAGTATCAATATCTTGATTGATTTGATTGATTTGCTTAAAGATTACATATAAATCTGTAAAATCAGGATTATCCATAGCTTTTAAAGAAATACTTGCCCCTAGCATTAAAAGTATAAATGTCCCTATAAAAACAATTTTTTTCATTTTTTATCCTTATTTTCTTCTAAATCTTCCAAGACATATTGTTTGAATAGATCTCCTCTTTGTTTATAAGAACTAAATTGATCTAGACTTGCAGCAGCAGGGGATAGAAGCCCTACTCCATCTTGTCCTAAAATATGCTTAATTTTTTTTACTGCATTTTCAAGCTCACTGCATAAATGAAATCTAATGCCATATTGTTGGCTTAATTTTAAAAGCTTTTCTTGATTGCTCCCGATACTAAAAATTTCTATATCCCATTTTTGGACTAATTCAAAAATAGGATTTTGATGAGCACCTTTATCCTCACCTCCCAAAATCAAGAATATTTTTTTATCTTGATAACGCTTGAGTGCTTCTATAGTTGCATCAACATTTGTTCCCTTGCTATCATCTACCCATAAACGCATTTGTTTATCTCTAAATTCTTCAATCCTGTATTTTCCGATTTGAAAACTATTGAGTAGAGTAATATCTATTTCTTCAAAAAGAATTTTTGAAGCCTCCAGAGCCAAAAGACCATCAAGCAAAAAAGGTTCTTTAAATTTAATGTCTTCTGCTGTAATTCCAATTTCTTCAGACAAAGACATAGAGTTCTCATAAAAGAATATTTTTCCTAAAAAATTTTTTACCTCTTTTGTAGAATGAAATTCTTTTGGGATAATTGCATGAGTATCTTGAGACATTAGTGTTAAAGGCTTGAGTTTATCACATATGTAATCTTCAAAACTCCCATGCCAAGTAATATGATCTTGTTTGACCGGGAGTAAAATATAGAGTTTTGGATAAGCTTTTTGAATATAATGGATGCTAAAAGAGCTTGTCTCCAATACCCACAAAGGAACTTTTTGGGCATAAAGCACGGCTAGAGGTGTGCCAATATTTCCCCCACTCTTTGCTCCTCTATGAAGAAGCAAAAGTGTAAGCATTTGGGTTGTGGTTGTCTTACCATTTGTCCCACTAATCCAAATGGTTTGAGGGCAATAAGCAGAAGAAAACAGATTATAAAAATAATCATACTCCCCTATAAGATTTTTTGCTTGTTTGACTAAGGGGTGATAAGGAGGAATACCCGGACTTACAATTTCAAGTTTTGAATTTTGAGGCTTAAATTCGCTTGAAGGAGCAAAAACATTTCCCTTTTCATCAGAAGATGCGCACAAAAATTTATCATCAAAAATATGGCATTTCATCCCTTGTACATTTAAAAATTCTACCATTGGTTTAGTAGTAACCCCATAACCAAAAATTGAAATATTTTTCATCTCTTACCTTATTTTAATACTCATTAACGCAATAATATTACTCAAAATAGCAATAATCCAAAACCTTACGATAATTTTATTTTCTGCCCAACCTTTTGCCTCAAAATGATGGTGAATAGGTGCCATAAGAAAAATTCTTTTTTTGCGTGTTTTGTAACTGCCTATTTGGAGAATAACAGATAAAGTCTCAATCACAAAAATGATGCCAATAAGAATAAGTAAAATTTCATTATTAGAAATAATTGCCATATAAGCAATAAATCCTCCTACCCCAAGACTCCCACTATCACCCATAAAAACTTGCGCAGGGTGGCAGTTATACCATAAAAATCCAAGGAGCGCCCCAATAAGTCCAACAGATACGATAAATAATTCTCCTGCATCTACAACTCGAGGCCACAAGAGATACCTGGAAAATTCAGCATTCCCTGCAATATATACAAACACAGATAAAGATACCAGAGCACAAATGCCGGGAACTGTTGCAAGACCATCTAATCCATCAGTGATATTAACAGCATTTGTTGTCGCCAAAAATACCAAAGTCCAAAATGCAATTGCTATGCCCGGATAATTATCCAAATAAAGCAAAGGTTTTTTCATAAATGGCACATACAAACTAGAATCCAATCCATTCATATTCAGCACACTTGATACCCCTACAGAAACAATAAAAAGGAGAATGAATTTTAACCTTGCGCTCATACCGCTATTTTTTTTAGCAGCAATTTTTATATAATCATCTCTTGCTCCAATAAATCCAAAAGCAATCAAAACAACCAATCCTAAAATAACATAAGTATTATTAAGTTTAACACTCAAAACAGAGGCAATTACTGTGGCTAAAATAAAAATAATCCCCCCCATTGTAGGGGTGTTAGCCTTGCCTTGATGAGCGGGAACAAATGTTGATATGGGTTGGTTTGCTTTTTTTGATTTTGCCCATTTGATAAAAGAAGGCAAAAGGAAAGCGCATAAAAAAAATGCCAGGAAAAAACTCACTCCGGCCCTAAAGGTAAGATATTGAAATACATTGATACCAAAAACCGAATACAGATAATACAACATACAGCACCCTTGTTTTTTAATTTAGAATTATAATTCATATTTTGAGATAAAATCTTTAAAAATATTAAATCTACACTCTTTTTGCTTTCTAAAATGTTTATTTCATAGTAAAATATAATTTCAAATATTGTGTGAGGATATATTATGCTTTCTAAAGACATTGTTACTTATTCTAAGATTCGCTATGAACTTCGTGCTTATATCTGCTATCTTTTTACTCAAAATATCAAAAATTATATGCCGGCAACAAGCCTAGAATCTATTCTAACAGCTATTAAAAAAATAAAAGATGAAATTAAAGCTTTTGATTGTATCTATGTTCTGGATGCTAAAGGCAATCAAATAAGTCAGACTATCACAGATAATCAAAATATACGCGAAAATACTTATGAAAATTTTTCAGATAGAGCTTATTTTTATGAAGCTATCAAAGAACAAAAATGTATTATTACCAACCCATACCCCACTCAAATTAATGGAAATCTTGTTGTTACCTCTTCTTATCCAATTTACACCCCCAATCATGAATTGCAATTTGTTGTTTGCATTGATATCCCTCTCAAAGATGCTATCAACATTAGTTCTCCAAGCCGCTTTTATGATATTTTTTCGAATTTTAGCATTGCTATGTATTTTTGTCTCTCTACAATGCTTACTCTTATCTCAATTTTACTTTTTGTCAAAGGAGTTGGAAGTTTTTGGACAGCTTCAGTTCATTTTAGAAGTTTCGACATCAAAGAAGTTTTTGAAGCCACGATTTTACTTACATTATCACTGGCAATTTTTGATTTGGTAAAAGCAATTTTTGAAGAAGAAGTGCTAGGAAAGAATAGCGGGGATAATCATCGTGCTATTCACAAAACGATGATTAGATTTTTGGGTTCTATTGTTATTGCACTAGCGATTGAGGCTTTGATGTTGGTATTCAAATTTACTATTAGCGAACCTGATAAAATTATCTATGCTGTTTATCTTACTGCCGGCGTAGCTATGCTTTTATTTGGATTGTCCATTTATGTCAAATTTGCCTATGGCGCTATGAATAAAGACGATAGAAACTAAATTTATTTCTTGGATTTAGCAACAGCCTCATGGCAAGCTTGTATAAAAGCGCCTCTCACAGCTCTATCTTCAAGCACATAAAGTCCTTCAACAGTTGTTCCCCCCGGACTTGTAATAGAAGAAATAATCTCATCAGGGGTTTGTTCATTCATCAAAGAAGCAAAGCCTTCAAATGTTGCACGCACAAGTTTTAAGGCATCATCTCGTCTCAACCCTTCCCTCACTCCGGCATCAATAATTGCTTGGGCAACCAATGCCAAAAATGCAGGAGAACTTCCTCCTGTGGCAATAGAGGCATCTACTAAACTTTCAGAATCTACAAATACAGCACTCCCAAAACTTGAAAGTATTTCTTGGGCTTCTTGTTTTATATCTCCTTCTACAAAAACTGCTGTAGAAGATTTTTGGTATCTAGCCCCAACATTAGGCATTAATTTAGCATAACCACCGGAATGAATATGTTGTTTAAGAGTCTGTATACCCACCCCTGCCATGACACTATAAACAGAATTTGCATTGCCTATATACTTAAAATTCCCTAAAGCATAAGGTTTTAGGCATAAAATAACGATTTTTTGATCGACATTAATCTCACAACAAGATTGGTAGATTTTGGCTATATCCCCTAAATGATTGCAATCAATAAAATGTTGTGCTTTTTTTGAATCTCTGCCGGCTATTTCAAGATGATATTTGCTCTTCAAATTACTATTATAAATCCCACATGCAATAGCTTTTGCCATGCTGCCATATCCAACAAAAATTAAAGTATTCTTCTCTGCCATTTTAAATCCTCCTGGAATATAAAATTATATTTTAGAACCAAACAACAAATAAGCTAAGTAAAAATGAAAATTAAAAAAATTATTTTTCTTCTTGATAATAAGCAGAAATTGACTCTGCTAATCCATATTGAGGATATTTAAGGCTATCAAGAACCACTTGCCCCATTGTTTGATTATCAAAATTAAAAATAATTGGAGCTAAGAAATTAATTGTAGAATTTTGAATAGGGGTTTGGATAACCATAATATTGGCTGTAAAGATATTTTTACTATTATCAAGATCAAGCAAGAGTTTTAGGGCAACAGGGACATCAAATTCATATTCTCTTAAAACAAAAGGATTGATCAAGGTGAAAACAGGGACATCATTTTCTGCATTGCTTAAACGAACAAAAATATTATCTATTTTTTCTAATTTCATTTTTGTAACATTTTCAAATCCCAAAATCGGTGATTTCACATCAAAAATCATTATATTTAACCTCATCTTTAACTTACACTGCAATACTAAAATTAAAATCTTATCATTAATTTTTCAAGATTTTACCTAAAAATCAATTTTATTTCAACGTATTTTATGAAAATGGTTGCATGATATAAGATATAATACAATTAAAATTTTGCAATTTTTAAGATTAAATGGGGTGTTATGTTTTATAAACAGATTATTTTCGTAGTTTTACTGATTGGATTTTTTATTGGATGCGCCAAGCAAAATACCGAATACAATAAACCTGCTATATATTGGTATCAAGGGATTTTAAAAGAAATTAAATTTGGCAATCTTGAAGCAGCAGATAATTATTATTCCTCACTTCAAAGTGAGCATATCAATTCACCACTTCTTCCTGAGGCTATGCTTATTTTAGGTCAAGCGCACATGAGTGAAGAAGAATATATTTTGGCTGAATTTTATTTTGATGAATATCTCAAACGATATGGCACTATCCAAAATGCTGACTATATAGCATTTCTAAAACTTCAAGCCCATTATTATGGCTTTAAAAATCAAAGCAAAGATCAAGAATTTATTTCAGATACTATCCAAGATCTGGATAACTTTGTCAATAAATATCCAAATAGTCGCTACATTCCGTATGTCCAATACATGCAAGTTAAATTTATCTTAGGACAAAATGAACTCAACAAGGCTATTGCAAATGTCTATAAAAAACAGCATAAAAAAGAAGCTTTGAATAAATATCTGGATAGGATTGATGAAGAACTTGAAAAAGAAACTCACCCAAAACCTTCACATACCCCTTGGTATGTAGTTATGTTCAACTGGTAAAGGAATCACAATGCAAATAAGCAATTATGGGAGTTTCCCAAGTATAATACCTGTTATTATTGAAGATGAAGTTTTTATGTATCCTTTTATGATTGCTCCTATTTTTATCTCCGATGAAGCCAATATCAAGGCTGCCAACAAAGCTCTTGAGCAAAACGATCTTGTATTTGTAAGTTGTGCAAAAAATTCTCAAGAACAAAAAAGATCTAAAGATAGTTTTTATGATGTAGGGGTTATTGGAAGTATTATGCGAAAAGTAGCACTCCCTGATGGTCGCACAAAACTTCTTTTTCAGGGCATTACAAAAGGCAGAATCATTTCTATAGAAAATGATAACCCTCTTCAAGCATTAGTAGATGTGATTACTTACAAAGATTATGATGCTGATAAAATCAATGCCATTATGGAAGTTTTGCGTGAAAAAGTAACTAATCTCGCTAATATCAGTCAATTTTTTCCCCCTGATCTCTTAAAAACAATTGATGATAACGATGATCCCAATCGCATTATCGATCTTATATCTTCTATTTTAAGGCTAAAAAAAGATCAATCTTATAAACTTTTTGCTAGCAATGACACAGAAGAAAGATTGCTATTTCTCATCGATCTTGTGATTGAAGAAATACAAACTCAAAAACTTCAAAAAGAGATTAAAAACAAAGTCCATAACAAAATGGAACAAATCAATAAAGAATATTTTCTCAAAGAACAACTCAAACAAATTCAAAAAGAACTTGGCATTGATAAGCAAAGAGATGAGGAAATTGATCAATACTATCAGAAACTTGAAAAACTCAGGCCATTTTTAGATAAAGATACTCACAAAGAAATCAAAAAACAAATTGATCGTCTCAGTAAAATGCATCAAGATAGTGCTGATGCCAACATAGTCCAAAATTATATTGAATGGGTGCTTGAAATTCCTTTTGGAAAATTTGCCAAGAAAAAATTATCTATAAAAAATGTTCAAAAACAACTCGATCGCGATCATTACTCACTACAAAAGCCTAAAGAAAGGATTGTAGAATACTTTGCCGTAAGAGAACTCCTCAACCAACGCGATAAAGCTAATACCGAAGGAAAGGGCACTATTCTTTGCTTCTTTGGACCTCCGGGGGTAGGAAAAACCAGCCTTGCTAATTCTATTGCCAGAGCTATCAATCGCCCTTTAGTTAGAATTGCATTAGGTGGGCTTGAAGATGTCAATGAGCTTAGAGGGCATAGACGCACTTACATCGGCGCTATGCCCGGAAGAATTGTTCAAGGTCTTATTGAAGCCAAAGAAATGAATCCCGTAATGGTGCTTGATGAAATTGACAAAGTAGGTAGAAGTATGCGAGGAGATCCTACAAGCGTCTTACTTGAGATTCTTGATCCGGAACAAAACGTTGCCTTTAGAGACTATTATACAAATTTCAATCTTGATCTCTCTCAGATCATTTTTATAGCAACAGCCAATGATATTTCCAATATCCCTGCTCCATTGCGCGATAGGATGGAATTTATCAGCGTTTCAAGCTATACCCCTCAAGAAAAAGAAGAAATTGCAAAAAAATATCTTATCCCTCAAGAACTCAAAAAACATGCTCTTAAAGAAAGTGAAATTTCCATCACTCCCCTAGCCCTTAAAATGATTATCGAAAAATATACACGCGAAGCAGGAGTAAGAAATTTGCGTCGGAGTATTGCGAGTATTATGAGAAAATGTGCTAAAACTATCTTAGAATCCAAAGAAAAAATTAGAAAAATTCTCATTACTCCAAAAGATTTGCCTTTATATCTGGACAAAATTGTCTTTGAGATTGATGCTGCCCTCAAAGAAAACAAAGTGGGCGTCGTGAATGGATTGGCATGGACAAGTGTGGGGGGAGATGTGCTTAAGATTGAAGCTATTAAAATCAAAGGAAAAGGCATTTTAACCCTCACAGGAAGTCTGGGAGATGTAATGAAAGAATCTGCACATATTGCATTTTCGGTCATTAAAGTTTTGATTGATTCTGAAATTTTAAAAATATCCCCAAAAAAATCCAAAAAATCCAAAAAAGATCAAGAAATACAAGCTTATAATCTTTATGATATTCATTTACATGTTCCTGAGGGTGCTACCCCAAAAGATGGACCCAGTGCAGGTATCGCAATGGCAAGTGTAATCGCTTCAATTTTGTGTGATGTAAAGACAAAATCTGATGTCGCAATGACCGGAGAACTCACGCTCACCGGAAGCGTCCTACCCATAGGAGGACTCAAAGAAAAATTAATTGCAGCCCACAAAGCAGGGATGAAAAAAGTTCTTATTCCTGAGAAGAATTATCAAAGAGATCTTGGGGATATTCCCGAAGAAGTCAAAAAAGAAGTCCAAATTATTCCTGTGAAAAAAATTGAAGATGTCCTTACGCAGATTTTAATCTAGATTTTCTTGATTAAGCCTTATGGAGGTTCTAAATGAAAACTAAAAATCTAAGTATCTTGCAAGGAAAGCCTGATATTTCCTACCCAACCCAATGGGAATACCGCATTATAGGAGAAAATGAAGATAAAATCATAGAGGCTGTGTTTGAAATTATGCCAAGACCTTATACACTAGAGGCTAAAAACAAATCCTCAAAAGGTAGATTTGTAAGCCTACATGCAACAATAGTAGTAAATAGCCAAAAAGAACGCGATGAAATCTATTGTAAACTCTCAACTCACCAAGAAATTAAGATGGTCATCTGATCATCTTATTGGCTTCTTTGGATTGTCTGTAATGGAGTTGATTCTGAAGCCATAAAGGAAGTGTATTTTTGTAGAGATTTTTTCCCAAAAACCATCCAAATATGTTTTTAATATTGGATAATCATTAATTTTAACAAGAAAAATCTACTTTTCCATAATATTTTCACCTTTACAGCCATCATAAGCAATACACACCCATTCACAATAACAGCGCTTCTGATGTCCTCTCAAAATAAGTTAATTCGCACAAATAATATCTGTTATATTTGGTGAATATTTTAAAATAATGATATTATTAAGAATAAAGATGATTATCTTTTATTACTGCACTACCATTGATATAGAGAGTTGTAACTTCTCCGGATTGAAGCAAGAATTGAAGGGGAGCTTGAGAACTTTGAGCGATTTGAGGACATTGAAATACTGCAATATCTGCCCACTTTCCATTTTTAAGAATCCCATTATTAAGCCTTAATGCTTTTGCAGCATTAGCACTAGCCCCCAAAATAAGAGTTTTGCTTAAATCTTCCAAATCTAATTTTTCATATCCAAACAAAGCGCTTCTAAGCTCTTCAAGCATATTAAGGTTGTTATTAGAACTCTTACCATCTGTAGCAAAAATAGGTGAAATTCCTTGAGATTGCAACACAGATAAGTCTAAATAAGTATTGTTTAATAAACGATTAGATCGTGGGCATGAGACAATACTACCATTTTTGCCAATTTGTGCGAATTCTTTTTGTGATGCAAAAAGACAATGAACAAACAAAGTATCCAGTCCTTCAAAAAGATTTATAAATTCTTCAATGCTATAAAAAGGTTGTGGGGAAGTGATATTTAAAACCTTTTTATAAAAATTCCCAAACCAACCCTTGGCTTCTTGGAGCCATTGACGTTCAAAATGAGATTCCAAAAAATGTGTTGATGTAAGCACGCGATCTTTTCTGGCAAGTTCTAAAACTTTTTTTGCTAACACACTATGGACAGAATAAGGGGAATGTATAGCAATTGCAGGGCTAAAACGGTATGATTGCAATTGTCTGGAAGCATGGTATCTGGCTAAGAAATCAGAATACAAAAAATCTATGCCGGAAGGCGTGCTGCCGATAACTTCATTGAAATATGTAACCCTAAGAGGAGATTGTGCTAACAATGTAAGATCATGACCATAACTACTGATCGCCCCTACACTTGTTACTCCACTGCGAAGTTGTTCTTGAATACCTGATGTAACACAATCTTGTATATCCAACAAGACGTTATCACGCTTTGCCATAACACTTTGAAGCCATTTGTCAAATCCCCCATATACAAAACTTGAAATATTATTACCAAATTCAAAATGAATATGGGAATTGACAAATCCGGGTAAAATTACACTATCTGAATAAAAAGTTGCATCTGTGTATTTTACCTTGAGCTCTTCATAGTCTCCCAGCGCAACAATACAATTTTGATTCCCCCCACTCTCAAAAGCAACCCCGCCATTATCAATAATGCCAAACTCCTCATCACAAACAAACACCTTGCTAGCTCCAATTAATTGAATATGTGGCTTCATGAAACTTCTTTAGTTTGATTCAAGATTGTGATATCGAGTTTTTGTGGAGGTATTTCTATGTGTTCCTTATCAAGGGCTATTTTAATATTTTCTATCAACTCACTACGGAGTGTAAAAATATTATCTTGAAGTTTCGCCCATACCCTAATAGTGAAATTTAAAGAATTTGATCCAAAGTCTGTAACTCCTACAAATGGAGCAATATTTGTATCTATTTTGTCCATTTTACTAATCACATCTTTTATAATAAAACGAATTTTTTGAATATCGCTATTATATTTGACTCCAAATACCCATTCAATCCGACGTTTTTCGCTATCGGTGCAATTAATAATATTGGCATTCACAACATTTCGGTTTGGCAATACAGCAAGTTTATCATCAGGCATACGTATCATCGTATTGAATAAATTGATAGATTCAACATTACCGACAATAGAACCAAGCTCAATAGTGTCATTTTTTTTGAATGGTCTCAAAACAATCAAGATAATCCCCCCGGCAATACTTGATAAAGAATCCCTAAGCGCTAAAGCAATAGCCACTCCTGCTGTGCCTAACACAGTAAGTATAGAAGTAGTTTGAATCCCAATATTTCCAAGCATAGTAACCCCGGCAACAATCAAAATGCTGATAAAAATAGCTTGTGAAATAAAATTTCCTAAAATCTCATCTTTTTTGCCAATAATTTTATTAATTTTTTTTCGTGCGAACTTCGCTATATAAAACCCTATGACAAGAATTACAATAGCCTTTAACAATACCATAGAGATATCTTCTAACAAAGGCAAAATACTTTCAAAATAAATCGTTATTCTATCCATCACTTACACAGCCTTCCATTAAGAATGACAGATTCTATCTTTGAAAGTAATGTTTGCTGATAATACGGAGAAAAACTATCTGTTACTTGAGTGTGAGCGTTCAAATCCACAATCATCAAATCAGCATCTTTTCCTAAACTAATTTCTCCTTTGTTAAGAGAGAGAAAATCAGATTGATTTTTTGAGGCGATTTTTAAAAAATTCTCCAGAGTCAAAACATTAGTTTTAATCAAATAGGTATAAGCAAGGGCAAAATAATAGCTAATAGCATCAATCCCGAAACTTGCAAGCTCAAAAACCTGATCTTTTTGAGAATTATAATCTGCACATTGGAGACTTGTAAGCATATCAATTTGTCCTTTTTTGAGTGCATTTAAAAGTTTTTTTTGGGTATCAAAATCTTTTAGAGGAGGGTTTAATTTTGCTTTTGTATTGTAATGATTACAGGCATTTTCATCGAGGATAAGATGATGAATAGGAGTTTGGATAAGAATGTTTGCTTTTTTAGACCTAAAGTAATCTATAATTTCAAAAGCCTCAGGTTCTGTAACAGAGCTAAACAGCACTTTAGTATGAGTATATCTTGCTGTTTCTGAAATTTTAGCAATTTCTTTGGTTTGAGATAATGGAGAAATACTTGGCAATCCTAAAATAGAAGCTAGCTTTCCTTCGTTAATAACGCCATTTCCAAGATCTATATCTTGGGCAAAACAAATAATGGGTATTTGCAACATTAAAGCATATTGAGTGATTCTAAAAAGATTATTTCCATCAATAGCGCTATTTATATAAATTGCCCTACCTCCTTGAGCACATAAAATTGCGATATTATTGATTTTTTGCATAGAGTCAGTGGGTTTAATACTTGGAATAAGTGTAATTTCTGTAAGTGCATCAATACTTTTGATCAACTCAATAATTGCCTCATCTTCGCAAGCAGGAATAGTATCAGGCAGAATAAGCACCGTCCCAACCCCCCCTTTAAGAGATTTTTTAGACAAAGAAGTAAGAGTTTTTTGGGAAAGCGTTTTACTCTTGGGATAGACATTCAAATCAATAAGAGCCGGTATAATATATTTACCCTCACAATTTATTTGTTCTTCATCATTTTTAGCATAAAGTTGGGGAGAAATTTCTATAATTTTGCCTTCTTGTATGCGAATATCTGCTTTTTTATTTTGGACATAATCACAAATAAACCCATTTTTTAACAACATCTATTGTCCTTACATACCTCATGTGATGGGGTTAAGTTATCTAAGTATATTGTAGCAAAGTCCTTCTAAAAACTTCTATAAATTATAATCTTTAATTTTTAGAAAATTATTCTGAAGAAGAATGGGAGTCTATTTTAGGAGAATTTAGAAAAGCCTTGAAGTTATTGAGGGTTTCATCTTCATTGAGCCCTTGAGATGATTCTTCCTCTAAAGCATGACCATCACAAGATTTTCCTACCAATCCGGTATCATTTAAAAAATTACTTTTTAATAAAGAATGTGAAGAAGATTGATCATCACAAGATTCCACAGACAATTTAGGTGATTGTTCTGCCCATAAAACCGTGCCTAAAAGAACTACCAAACCCCACTTCATCACATACCTCCAAGTTTCTGCAACAAAATCTCACTCAAATCCCTCATAGAACCACTTAAAATAATCACCCCAATCCCAATCAACAACAACCCGGAAATAATCTCAATGATACGTGTGTATTTTTTCATTTTATTCAAAAGCCCTAAGGCTTGATTGAGCATTAAAGCTACGGCTAGAAAAGGGATGCCAAGTCCGAGCGTATAAACTACCATCAACCCCAATCCATAGCCTTCTTGTGTACCGGAAAGCATAACAATGCTTGTAAAAATAGGACCTACACAAGGTGTCCAACCTAATGCAAAACTTATACCCAAAACAAAAGGGGAGAGAAAACTAAGGAATTTGTTTTTACTTACTTTGAGTTCGAAATTGCTTTTTTTACTTTTGTATAAAAAACTGATTCTAAAAATCCCTAAAAAATGAAGTCCAAAAATAATAATCACCCCTCCAGCCACATAATTAAGCCAATCTCCTATCAAATAATTGTGGATAAGGCGTGCCATAGAAGCGCCCAAAAGGATAAAGATAATCCCAAATCCTAAAATAAATAAAATAGATTTAATAAATACTGAGGTTCTATTTGCCTGTCCTGATTTAAGATCTTCTAGAGAAATACCTGAGATATAAGACATATACGCAGGGATAAGAGGCAAGATACAAGGACTCAAAAAAGTTAAAATCCCCGCCAATAAAGAAGCGCTTATAGGCGCTGAAGAAAAAAACTCAATCAGAGAATCATCGAACATGGATTGCCTTTATTTATAAACTTTATATGTAGTAAAGCACAAAAAAATAAATAAAAACTCAATAGAATTTTTTAGGTTATTTCAAAAAACAAACCAATTACACAAAAATATAGGCAAATTTGCATCAAATTACCTCTCATTCAGATTAAAATCAAATACTCTAGTTATAATACAAAAGCAAAAAGTCTAATTGAGAGATTTTTGGCTTTTTGCAATTTAAATAAATGAAAGAGCGAAAATGCCAAAAGAAATTTTAGACAATCAACCTATCCAAGAAGAATGCAGTTTTGAACAACTTGGGTTAAAATCACAAGTATTAAAAGGCGTTGTTGAAGCAGGTTTTACAACTCCCAGTCCCATACAAGCAAGCGCTATTCCTGCTGTTTTAAAGGGTAGAGATGTTATTGCCCAAGCCCAAACAGGGACAGGAAAAACGGCTGCTTTTGCCTTGCCAATTATCCATATGCTCAAAAATGACAGAACAATAGAAGCTTTGGTTATCACGCCTACAAGAGAACTTGCGATGCAAATTAGTGATGAAATTTTCAAGTTAGGAAAATTTGCCAAAACAAAAACTGTATGCGTCTATGGAGGGCAAAGTATTAAAAAACAATGTGAATTTATTCAAAAAATGCCTCAAGTAATGATTGCCACTCCCGGGAGACTCCTTGATCACCTCAAGAATAATCGAATCGAAAACTTTGTCCCCAAAATTGTAGTTCTTGATGAAAGTGATGAAATGCTTGATATGGGATTTTTAGATGATATTGAAGAAATTTTTGGTTATTTGCCCAGCAATGCCCAGATACTTCTTTTTTCTGCTACGATGCCCGAACAAATTCGTGTATTAGCAGACAAAATTTTGCAAAATCCTATTAATATCAAAATTACACCTACTAACATGACGAATGTAGATATTTCACAACGATTTTATGTCATCAATGACACAGAAAGAAATGATGCCATCACGCGTTTATTAGATACCCAATCCCCCTCAAAAAGCATCATTTTCACACGTACCAAAAAAGAAGCTGATGAACTCAATACAATTTTGAGTGCTAAAGGATACAAATCTATAGCTCTTCATGGAGACATGGAACAAAGAGAAAGAAGAGATGCCGTCAATGCCTTTAAAGCGAACAAAGCAGATATTCTTGTAGCCACAGATGTAGCAAGCAGAGGACTGGATATTAGCGATGTAAGTCATGTATTTAACTATCATATTCCTCTAAATCCGGAAAGTTATGTCCATCGAATTGGAAGAACAGGGAGAGCAGGCAAAAAAGGAGTGGCAATCACACTCGTAACCCCTCTGGAATACAAAGAACTCAAAAGAATCCAAAAAGATATTGGATCTAAACTTGAACTTTATGAAATCCCTGCCATAGATACAGATGGGAATAAAATATTAGAAAACATTTTAAAAGCAAAAGTAAGTGATGAGGTAGTGAGTATTTATGAAGGGTTGAAAGACAAAATTGAATTATCCCAATTGTCTCTAAAACTTCTGGCTATACACCTAAAAGGAAATAAAATTGGGCTAAGCAAACAAGAAATTCTAAAAATAGAGGATCAAAAAGGAGGAGATAGAAACAAATCAGATAAAAGAAGATTTTCTTCTTCCAGAAATAACAAAAGTTACAAACCTTCAAACAAAACAACAAAATCAAAGTCTTTTTCTCACTCTGATTCCGGATCCTCCGGCGGGAGACAAAATGGGAAACAAGGGAGAAGGCAAACAGGCAGATAAAATATGATTAAACTTGCTTTGCTAAAATACAAAATTAAAATTGGAGAATTACAATGATTAAGGAAGCTCAATACATCTGGAAAGATGGTAAATTGATACCATGGAAAGAGGCAACCACGCATGTCCTCACCCATACACTTCATTATGGAAATGCTGCTTTTGAGGGAACAAGAGCATACAAAACAGAAAAAGGATTAGCAATTTTTCGCTTAAAAGATCATACAAGAAGGCTGTTGCAATCTGCCAAAATCGTGGCCATTGAATCGCCTTATACCCAAAAAGAAATCGAAGATGCACACATAGAACTTCTCAAAGCAAATACTTATGAGGGGAATGTCTATATCCGTCCTATTATCTATCTGGGGTATGGAGCTATGGGGGTCAATCATGCGCAAGCCCCTGTAAATGTTGCAATTGCAGCTTGGGAATGGGGAGCTTATCTGGGAGAAGATGGGATAGCTAATGGCATTAAAGTCAAAACAAGCTCTTTTGCAAGGAATTCTGTCAAATCAATGATGGGCAAAGCAAAAATTGCCGCTAACTACCTCAACTCACAAATGGCAAAGCATGAGGCTTTGAATTGCGGTTGTGAAGAAGCATTATTGCTTGATGATAATGGATTTGTTGCAGAAGGAAGTGGGGAATGTTTTTTTATTGTTAGAAACAATACATTAATCACACCTCCTTATGATAACTCTCTTGAATCCATTACCCAAGCCACTGTAATTGAAATTGCCAAAGATATAGGCATTGAAGTTATCCAAAGACGAATGACTCGTGATGAGGTTTATATTGCAGATGAAGCGTTTTTTACAGGTACTGCAGCAGAAATTACACCCGTAAAAGAATTAGATTTTAGAATAATCGGATCAGGACGCACAGGACCTATCACACAAAAACTTCAGAAGGAATTTTTTGATATTGTAATGGGGAAAAATCCTAAATATAGCCATTATCTAACTTATATTCACTAAATAAAAGGAGAATTATGCCTATTGATTTAAACGAACATTTAAAAAGAAAAAATGAGCAAAGAAATAATGATGAAAGTCCCAAAAAAAATGACAAAAATGATAAACCTAACCCGAGTAAAAATGGAGGTTTTAGACCTCCAAATATTCCTCAAAATCTTTTAACAAACAAAAAAATTACCGGTTTAATTGCTATTATTATCATTGTATTGATTATCTTGCTTGCAAAACCATTTGTAGTTATCAATTCCGGAGAAGTAGGGATTAAAGTAACTGCAGGTAAATATGATACCACACCACTCCAACCGGGTATTCACTTTTTTGTACCTATTATCCAAGATATTATCATCGTAGATACACGCGTAAGAACCATTAATTTTTCTAGAACTGAAGACATGGGTGTGGTAGGGAAAAATCAAGGAATTTTTAGAAACGATGCCATTAATGTGATGGATTCCAGAGGTTTAACTGTATCTATTGAGCTTACCGTCCAATACCGCCTCAACCCACAAACTGCCCCTCAAACCATTGCCACTTACGGATTAAGTTGGGAACAAAAAATTATCAACCCTGTGGTACGTGATGTGGTGCGAAGTGTTGTAGGTCGTTATCCTGCAGAAGAATTGCCAACAAAACGGAATGAAATTGCCTCACTTATTAGCTCTGATATTAGCAAAGAAATAACAAAATTTCCAAATTCTCCTGTAGAGCTAAGCTCTGTGCAACTTAGAGAAATCGTATTGCCTCAAAACATCAAAGAACAAATCGAAAAAGTCCAAATTGCCAGACAAGAATCTGAGCGCGTCAGATATGAAGTAGATAGATCCAAGCAAGAAGCTCAAAAAGCAGCAGCTCTAGCCAAAGGCGAAGCAGATGCCAATCGTATCCGTGCTCAAGGGGTCGCTGATGCAATTATCATTGAAGCAAAAGCAAAATCCCAAGCCAATAAAAGCATCGCTCAAAGTTTAAGTGATAAATTGCTACAATTAAAACAGATAGAAACACAAGGTAAATTCAATGAAGCACTCAAAGAAAATAAAGATGCTCAAATTTTTCTCACACCGGGAGGAGCTGTGCCAAATATCTGGGTAGATTCCAAAAGTAAGCAAAAAAATACAGCCACTACCGGAAAATAATGACACAAGAACAAATACAAGGGATTATTGAAAGATTAGATTGGGAAAAATCTCCTTTAATCCCCGTAATAGTGCAATGCTTTCAAACCAATGCCCTGTTAATGCTGGGTTTCATGAACCAAACAGCGCTCCGGCTTACTTTACAAACAGGCTTTGCGCATTATTTCTCACGGACAAAAGAACGCATTTGGAAAAAGGGTGAAGAAAGTGGGCATACACAAAAAATAATGGAGATGTTTTTAGATTGTGATAATGATACATTATTGTTAAAAGTCATACAGAGTGGGGTTGTTTGCCATACAGGCAGAGATAGTTGTTTTTTTCAAAAAATAGATTTAGAGAATGCAAAATTTGACAATATAGGTGAAATACAAAATATCAATGAAAAATATAGCATCATTGATATTCTCTACCATACACTTCAAGAACGCAAAAACCAACCTCCGGAAGAATCCTACACAGCCTTGTTGTACAATAAAGGAGATAATGGTATTTGTAAAAAAATTATTGAAGAAGCAGGGGAACTTACCTTTGAGTTAAAAGACAATAACAAAGAGCAGATTATTTATGAATGTGCTGATTTGATTTATCATGTCCTTGTGGGTTTAAGTTACAAAAATATTCATCCTGATCTCATCAAAACAGAACTCAAAAGAAGGTTAGGGTTAAGTGGCATTGTAGAAAAAAATAATAGAGATCCGTCATGCAAGAAATAAAAAATTCATTTTTAATGGTTTTTCATCGATTGGGTTATCTTGAATTAGGTCTATTTCTTGGAATATTTATTGTTTTTTTAATAATTTTTACTTTAGGCTTATGGTTTTATCCAAAAAAAATTTTATCTAACTTTTTATTTTTGTTATCTTTTTTGACATTGATTTCTCCGCCTTTTGTGCTCCAATACCTGATGCAAGAAAAAATTTATAAAATCCACATCTCTTATCATAAAGTCTCTCCCTTAGTGTATGCAGATGCTTTTTTGGTCGATGTAGATGTCCAAAATATTGGCAAGGCAACTATCAATAAATGTCTTGTCAGTATCAATGTATCTGGAGTCAAAAACAAAAATTGGCTTGCGCGCATAAAAAATGCCATGTATCCACAAAAGGTTTTTACTCATTTATTTCGCACTAAAATAAAAGTCAATCAAACACAACACCTTCTTTTTATGTTTGACAACTATGATTACAAAAACAATCCTTATACCTTAAATATTGATTGTTTCTAAGGAGCAATACTTGCAAGAAATAACGCTGCACATTCACTTTTAAGCGTGAAAACTTGTTGGGTTGCATAACAAATATGATCTTTGAATAACTTTTTTTCAACTTCATCAAACCCACCCTCAGGACCTATAAACACACCATTTTCAAAACAAGGAATAGACGCATAAATGTCTTTGCCCTCAAAATCAAATATACAAGATTTTGGATAAAGCCTGAGTGCTTCTTTTGTATTAGAGAGAATTTCGAGTTCCATCAAAGTGCTTCGCCCACACTGCTCACAAGAATGGATTAAAATTTTATTGAGTCTATCCGGAGAAATTTTTTCATTCTTTTGACTGCGATTAGCATAAAAAAAGGTGATTTTCTCTACTCCTATTTGATTGAGATAAGGGAGAGTTTTTTCAATATTTTTATTATCAATAATTGCCCAAATCAAATGAATATGCCTTTTGGGTATAACAGGGTTGAGAGATTGTTGGCATAATTGAAGCTCTGATTTACTCCGAGAAATAAAAATATGCTCATAAGTATAAATTTTATCATCTTTAAGATTTCTGAGATAAAGATTTTTCTCAAATTTTGTCCGCCTGGACTGATAAATATGTGTATATAAGTCTCCTTGAATTTTTAAAATTTTTACACCCGCATCAGCATGATAAACAAATTGCATTTTTATCTAACAAAGATTACGACTAAACACAAAACAAAATCAATACTATAAAGCACTTTGCAAAATCGTATATAAGCAATCATAAATTCTTCTTTTGTTTTGGCTAATTTAAACTTTTTGATTCGCAAAATCTCTCCTGCGAAGATGACAACTGTAACAACTATCATAAAAACAACATTCCAATAAAACAAAAATCCCCTCATCGCCATTATAAATATTCCACTAAATACACCAACACTGATGAGAAAAAATATAACAGGCATTACAAACCAAATTTTATGATTAATTTTTACATAATCTTTTTGATTAAAGAGGGTATAGAGATTAATAAGAAATGGAATAGGCATAAAATACATAAAAAATGAATGGAAAAATACTGAATCATTAAAAGCTTTTGTAACCATATCAAATTCTTGCATAAAAACTCCCTGTGTTTATAGCTGTTTGCATATTCTAATACTATTAACTTTATTTGATTATTATACCCAAATTCACAACTATAAGAAAGGATCAAACATAATGTCCAAAGAGGCTGTATTGCTATTGAATATGGGCGGTCCAAGCAATCTTTATGAGGTCGATAAATTTTTAACAAATATGTTTAATGATCCTTGCATTCTGCCAATAAAAAATAATTTTTTTAGAAAAATAATAGCCAACATCATTGTCAGCAAACGATCAGAAAAATCTAAAAGTATTTACACAGCAATCGGGGGTAAATCCCCTATAACAGAAATTACTTTTTCGCTTACTCAAAAACTCCAATCTATTGATAATACAAGAGTCTATTCTTATGCGATGAGATATGCTCCCCCTTATACACAAGCAGTTTTGGAAGATTTTCAAAAACAAAAGATTGATTCAATCATATTATTTAGTATGTATCCGCAATATTCAACAACAACTTCATTTTCTTCTCTTGCTGAAGTACATCGCCGGCTTAAAATTTTGGATTACAAACCTGTTATCAAAGTAATAGATAGATTTTATGACAGCATATCTTTTAATAAGGCTATTATTTGTGATATTTCCCATCACATGAAAACAAAAAACCCCGCGGAATTTACACTCATATTTTCTGCTCACGGACTTCCTCAAAGCGTGATAGATAAGGGGGATACTTATCAAAAAGAATGTGAAAGGAATGTTGAGATTCTTAAAGATATTATCCAAAAAAATAATCTTAATTTTGGGAAGATTATTTTGTCTTATCAATCTAAAGTTGGTCCTGCAAAATGGATTGGTCCAAGCACCGAAGAAATTGTACGAAATTGCACAACTCAAGGAGTTATCATTTATCCCCTTACTTTCAGCATTGATAACTCAGAAACAAAATATGAACTTTGTATTCAATATAAAAAATTAGCTACCCAAAGAGGCATTAAAGACTATATTGTATGCCCATGTCTAAACGATTCTGATAAATTTGCAAAAATGATTGTAGAATTTGTCAATCAAAAGAAAGGATAAAATAATGAGGAAGATAATTTTAGGTTTAAGCTTATGTATTGCATTAGCAATTCTGGGATTAGGAGTTTCCGGTTGTAAAGGAAAAAGTGAAGATAAAATTGATTCAAGCATAATCTCTACAGGTGCAAATGTATCCCAAGAAGCACAACAAGAAAATGATAACCTGGACAAAAAAAGTTACGCAGGGCTTGAAGATGTTTTTAGCGATACAAAGACAATCACTCCTAATGGGAAATATATGATGATGGTATTTGGAGCTAATGGTTGTCCTTATTGTGAAATGCTTAAAAAAGACATCAAAGATACTCCTGAACTCAAAAATTACATCAAAGATCATTTCAGTGCTTATTATATCAACATGAGTTATTCAAAAATTCATGATTTTAAAGTCGGCACAAAAGCTGATCCCAAAGAAATCAAGGTCTCTACTTCGCAACTTTCTCAGATGTATGATATTCGTCCAACTCCTACTATTGTTTTTTCAGATGCAGATGGAAAAACCATTTTAGAATTTCCCGGTTATGTGCGCGCAAAACAATTTATAAAAATACTTGAATTTATAAATAATGGAGAATGGAAAAAAGCAAAAGACCAAAAACAACTCAACCAACTCTTACAAGAATACGTAATGAATGCATCTCATTCATAAGGATGAAGATGAAAATATTTAAATTATTTTTCTGCTCATTTTGGGCAGCTATTCCTTTGCTTGGCTTATATGCTATCGCCTGTGCAGCCGCAACTTTTATCGAAAATGACTTTGGCACCCCTGCAGCTAGAGCAATGGTATATAACACATGGTGGTTTGATGGGATTCATATTTATTTAATGATTGTTTTGATAGGCACTTTAATTGTTTCAAAGGCATGGCAGAGAAAAAAATATGCCAGCGTTTTATTTCATATTTCACTTATAGTAATTATTTTTGGTGCCGGGGTAACAAGATTCTTTGGTTTTGAAGGGACTATGCATATTCGTGAAGGACAAACAAACTCCTTGGTAACCACAACTGATAGCTTTATTAACATTAGCGCTATTTCTCCTGAGGGCAAAACACAAAAACTATCTTTTCCAAGCACAATTTCTCCGTTTTCTCACCATCAACTCAAAAAAACAATCATGATTTTTGATAAACCCTTAAAATTACATTCCATTGAAGTTTATAAAAAAAATCTCAACAAAAATGACAATACTTCTTTTTTGGTTTTAGAAGCCGGTTATGAAGGCATTCCTCGCACATATAATATTATCGGGGGACCAGGTATTGAGAGTAGAGATGTTGGAATGAATTTTGAAGGGACAAAGATTTTTATCAATTGGGGTATAAAAAAAGTCAAGCTTCCCTTTAGCTTGAAGCTTAATAAATTTGATTTGCAACGCTACCCCGGCTCAATGAGTCCTTCTTCATATGCATCTGAAGTTGAAGTTTTAGATGCACAAGGAAACACGATCATGCCTTATAGAATTTATATGAATCACGTTCTTGATTATGATGGCTATAGATTTTTTCAATCTTCATATGACACCGATGAAGAAGGGACTATTTTATCTGTCAATAAAGATCCCGGAAAAATTCCAACCTATATTGGCTATGCTATGTTGATACTGGGGGCTATTTGGCTATTATTTGCACATAAAGGAAGATTCAAAAAACTCTCAAGATTTCTAAAAGCACAAAAAATTGCTTCATTAGCCTTTGTTATTGCGCTTGGGCTTGGAAGTAGCAATATTGCTCATGCCAAAACAGAAAAAATTGATACTCATGGACCTGCAAGCACACAAATAATGCCTCAAGCTACCAAACCCCAAGCTAACGACACAGAATCTTCTACTCCACAAGAAGAGATCATCCAAAGACTACAAAATCTTAGAAAAAACGCAGCCCACCATACTAAAAAATTTGCCCAACTTCAACTCCAAGATTTTGGCGGGCGAATAAAACCGGTCGATACAGTAGCAATGAATATTATCCACAAAATCACTAAAGAAGATGGCTTTGAAGGATTGAGTAATAATCAAGTCTTTTTGGGGATGATGCTTTATCCAAATGATTGGAAAGATATTAAAATTATCTATACCGCAACGCCAAAACTTAGAAAAATTCTGGGAGTGGGTGAAAATCAAAAACGAATTGCATTTGCAGATGCTTTTGGTCCTGATGGGTATAAATTACAAAACTATATTGAAGAAGCCAATCGCAAAAAACCTAATGAAAGAGGGACTTTTGATAAAGATGTGTTAAATGTTGATGAACGATTAAATCTTGTTTTTATGGTCTTTAGCGGACAAATTTTAAGAATATTCCCGGATGAAAAATCTCATACTTGGTATGCCCCGCTAGAGGCATTAGAAAAATCTTCTCCACAAAGAGCTAAAGAAATTCAGATTATTTTGAGTGATATTTTTTCCGGATTTGATAATGGAATTGCCCACAATCAATGGAAACAAGCTGATGAAGCTCTAGATATAGTAGCCAAATACCAACAATTGTATGGCAAGGATTTATACCTTCCAAAGTCAAAAGTTACTTCAGAGATTTTTCTTAATCATGCCAATTTTTTTGACAAACTTACATTGCCTTATATTTTATTGGGACTTTTATTGTTTATAGCTGTTATTACCGGTATTTTAAGAGATAAACCCATAAATAAATGGCTTGTTAGAGGGATTTATAGCCTTATGACATTATGTGTGATAGCCCATACAGCAGGGCTTATTTTACGTTGGTATGTAAGTGGACATTCTCCTTGGAGTAATGCCTATGAATCTATGCTTTATATTTCATGGGCTGCAGGCATAGCAGGGGTGGTATTTTTTAGAAAATCTAATCTCGCTTTGTGTGCATCAAGCTTTTTAGCAGGCATTGGACTTTTTGTAGCTCATCTGGGTTTTATGGATCCTCAAATTGGCAATCTTGTGCCTGTACTAAAATCTTATTGGCTTAATATCCATGTTTCTGTTATTACAGCAAGTTATGGGTTCTTGGGTTTATGTTTTATTTTAGGAATCATTACGTTAGTTATGTTTATTCTAAGAAGTCCAAAACACCCCAATATTGATCAAACTATTCTTTCTTTAAGCGCCATTAACGAAATGAGTATGATTTTTGGTTTATTGATGCTAACTGTTGGGAATTTTCTAGGAGGGGTATGGGCAAATGAGTCATGGGGGCGTTATTGGGGATGGGATCCTAAAGAAACTTGGGCATTAATTTCTATTGGTGTTTATGCGATTATTTTGCATTTGCGATTTATGGGCTTTGCTTTTATGCCTTATATTTTTGCAAGCGCGAGCGTAATAGGTTTTTACTCAATTTTGATGACTTATTTTGGTGTGAATTATTATTTATCAGGGATGCATAGTTATGCTGCAGGAGATCCCTTGCCTATCCCTATATTTCTATATTACTTTGTGGCTTTTACAATTATCTTAGTTATTGTCAGCGCTTTTAAGCGAAAGTTGAAAATGCCTCAATTATAAATATATACTTGATAAATACATTGATAAAATATTGCCAAATAATGAATGTATTTTCAAATAAGTAAAAATATTTTACTTAAAGGAGAAGAAGGTGAAAAAAATTATGCTTTGGTTATTGGGGATTCTTGCCATCATCTTCATAGTTGCTTATATAGTTTTATTTACGCAATGGGGCAATTATCTTTTGAAGCCTCTTGTGCAAACACAACTTAATAAATATTTGCCATTTTATGTGCAATTGCAAGATTTTTCCTTGCGTCCCACTAGCCTAAATGCTTCTTTTGAAACAAAAAATAATATTCAAGCCTACCTTCAATCAAACTTTTCACTTTTTTCTCAAAATATCAAAGGCGCTTTTAATATCAAAACTCCAAATTTATCCTCCTCAGAACAAATAAAACAAACAGCCTCGATCAATTCCACCTTTGAAGGAAAAATTCAAGATTTTCTTATCCATACATCAAGTAATATAGGGCAATCCCAAACTCATATACAAACTAGAATAAAAAAATTCAATGTAAATGCAATACAAGCTGAAATTAAAGATTTGCACATTCAAGAAATCTTAATGATTTTAGGAAAAAAACCCTATATTAATGGTATTCTAAAACTACATGCAAATTTCAAAGCCAATCAAATCAATGGTTTTGATGGAGATTTTTCTACACAAATTACTCAAGGGTATCTCAACCAATCCCTGATACAAAAAGATTTTAAAACAACTATCCCCAAAACAAATTTTTTGCTTGATTTGCAAGCTCATCTCAAAGATAAAATAGTCAAAAACTATTTTAGCCTTACTTCCAACATAGGCAACATCGCTACTAATGGAACTTTAGAAATCCCTACATGGAAAATAAACAACCAATACCGGTTTAAATTTTCAGATATATCGCCTTTGGGCATTTTGTTCAAAATACCCATTAGAGGAGAGGTTGCAACAAATGGCCTTATACAAGGAGATAAAAATTTACTCATCATTCATGGCAATAGCGATATTGCTAATTCTACAAGTGAATACAGTATCAATTTAGAAAATTTTCATCTTCAAAAAATTGATTTTGATATCAAAAATATTGCAACCACTAAATTTTTGTGGATGCTTTACCAACCCCCATACATAGATGGAAATGGAAATTTTAAGGGTGAAGCATATGATTTTAATAAAGATTTTTCATTCAATGCCTTAGGCGATCTTAAAGCCAAAACAAACCAAATTTCTATCAAAAATGATTTCAACATTAACATACCAAATACCATTTTTGATACTCGAATAAATTTAGCCTTGCAAAAAGGTATTGGGAAGATTAATTTTGAACTTCACTCTCCTCTGGGAAAAATAGCTATTAAAAAAGCAAATTTGGATATCTATAAACCTCTTTTAGATGGAAATTATGCAATCTCTATCCCTGAATTAAAAAAACTTAAACTCATTACAAACATGCAACTTAAAGGAGTGCTTAATTTAGAGGGTGATTTTAAATACTATCCCAATCATTTTTTTGCTAATTTCGTTTCTTCGTCTTTGGGAGGGAATATTAAAGGCAATATCAACCAACAAAAATTACATATTGATTTTGATCAAATCAGTGCCTATAAAATTCTTGATCTTTTTGAAATTACCGGCGTTTTTGATGCTCTTGTAGATGGAAACCTGGATTATGATCTCTTTATAGAAAAAGGGAAGATTTCTGCATTCCTTAAAAATAGCAAAATTATGCCCAATAAACTCACAGACACTATTAAGAAATATAGTGGATTTGACTTGAGTAAGCAGGTTTTTGATACAGCTACATTTTCTTCTGAAATAGACCAAAAAACACTTGATTCAAAATTCAATCTTCAAAATCGTTCCATCAATATAGATTCACAATACATGAAAGTTAATTTATCAAAACATGAAATCAACTCAAAGATGAAACTATCTCTCAATAAAGATTATATTTATTTGATTCTAAATGGGGATTTGAATACGCCCAAAATTGTAATTGATGCAAGCAATCTTATCCAAAAACAAATAGGAAAAAATGCAAGTGATCTCATTAAAAAATATGCCCCTCCAAAAGACCAAGAAAAAATAAAAAATCTTCTGGATGGATTCATAAAAGGGTTATAAGATTTTTATGTATGACGTGGGGCATACATAATCACACATACTCCAAATAAAGTAATTATAGCACCAATCACATCGTATCTATCAGGCTTAAAACCATCAAAAATATAAGCCCATAGCAATGAAAATACAATGAAAAATCCTCCATAAGTTGCATAAACCCTACCAAATCCTTGAACCTGAAGGGTTGCTATCACACCATAAATAAACAGACAAATGCCCCCAACAACCCCTATCCAAATTGGTTTATCTTCTTTAAACCATAACCATACCAAATATCCCCCTCCAACCTCAAAAATACAAGCAAACAAGAAAAATATAATTGATTTGGCAACTAACATAAACCTAATTTTTCTTTTAGAAGTTCATTGACGCGATTTGGATTAGCTCCTTTTGAAGCCTTCATCACTTGCCCTACAAAAAATCCAAATAATTTATCCTTGCCATTTCTATATTCATTCACCTTATGAGCATTGGCATTCAAAACACTTTGAATAGTTTTTAAAATAGCTTCATCATCATTGACTTGAGTTAAACCAAGCGAATCAATAAGGGCATCAACATCACCTCCTTTTTGTTCTACAAGGACATCAAGAATTTCTTTGCCTCCCTTACCGCTGATTTTTCCCTCATCAATACGTTTGACCAAAATACTTAAACTATGGGGTGAAACACCACAATTTTGAAGGGTATTTTCACCTTTTAATCTCCCCAATAATTCAACACTTAGCCACACAACACTTCCCTTAGGGCTCGCCCCATCTGCAATCATAGTTTCAAAATAGGTTGCTATATCCAAATCACCAACCAATACAAGAGCATCGCTTTCTTTAATGCCAAGCTCCTGAATATAACGTTCTTTTTTCTCATCAGGAAGCTCAGCGATGATTCTCCCTTCTTTGAACAATTCTTCATCAATATATACGGGCAACAAATCAGGATCCGGAAAATAACGATAATCTGCAGACTCTTCTTTGCCGCGCATAGACCTTGTAATCCCTTTTTCTGTGTCAAAAAGCCTTGTTTCTTGCCTAACTTCTTCATTATATTTGCCATCTTCCCAAGCTTCTCTTTGGCGTTGTACCTCATATTCAATAGCTTTTTGGATAAACCTGAAACTATTGAGATTCTTAATCTCTACTCTGGTATAAAGTTTGTGATCTCCTTGGGGTCGGATAGAAACATTAGCATCGCAACGAAAACTTCCTTCTTGCATATTGGCATCTGAGATACCAATAAAACGCACAATAGAATGAAGTTTTTTTAGGTAAGCAATTGCCTCATCACTACTACGCATATCCGGCTCAGAAACAATTTCAAGCAAAGGGGTGCAGGCACGATTGAGATCGACTTTAGAAATTTCTCCTTCATGAATATTTTTACCCGCATCTTCTTCCATATGAGCACGTGTAACCCCTATGATTCGTTTTTGTCCATTGACGAGAATCTCTATGCTTCCTTTGCCTACAATAGGAATTTCAAACTGAGAAATTTGATAGGCTTTTGGGAGATCGGGATAAAAATAATTTTTTCTGGCAAAAATTGAACTTTGATTGATACAAGCATGAATAGCACTACCAAATTGAATGGCTTTTTTAAGAACTTCTCTATTGAGTACAGGAAGCGCTCCGGGCAACCCCAGACAAGTAGGGCAAACATTTATATTTGGATTTTCACCAAAACTTGTAGGACAAGAGCAAAATATTTTTGTTTGTGTATTGAGCTGAACATGAACTTCAAGCCCGATAATAGTTTCAAACTTGCTCATTTTGATTCCTTTTTGGGTTTTTTAGTAACAATAGCAAAAGAAATATCTTTGATCTCAGTATGCGATTTGATATAAACATTTAACTCATCAAGAGTAAGGTTTTTGATTTGCTCTAATTGTTTCTTATCAAAATCAAGCCCCAAGCCTAAATAAAAATTATAAAATTTTGTATAAAGACGTTGAGAAAGAGTTTCGTTTCTAAGAGGCTCAGAACCCAAAAGAAAATCTTTAGCCCCATCAAGCTCAGCTTGACTAACACCTTTTTGCACAAAATCATCAACTACTTTTTTGACTAATTCTATGCTTTCTTTTTGATTTTCCAATTGCGTTTGTAGATAGCCACTCGTATAACCGGCAATATTGTTGGTAATAATTCTCATATAAGCAGAATATGCCAAACCTCTTTTGACCCTAATCTCTTCCATTAATCTGGAACCAAATCCACTTGAGCCCAATATAAAAGCCATTACTTTTGCCTTATAAATATCTGTTTGAAGGTTATGGATTTTAAAAGGAGAACCAAAATAAATATAAGCTTGTTGGGTATCTTTATAAACAACTTTTTCTTGTGGCTTAAAGTTAGCTTCATAATGATGTGTTTGAGATTTTATTCCTACACGCAAGCGAGATAGAATAGATTTTAGCGAAGCAAGCGTCTTATCTATGTTCATGTCTCCACCCATTACAATTACAAGCCTTGAGAGAACAAGATTTTGTTCTAAATATTTTTTAACATCTGTAAGCTTGATATTTTGTATGCTTTGAATACTCCCCAATGCCGGTTGAGCAAGAGGAGTATTTTTGAAAAGCAAAGCCTTAAGAGCGATGTCTGCAATATAATCAAAATCATTTTCTTTATTGAGAAGGTTTGATGTTGTTTTGGTCCGGACTTTTTTTAAAGCCTTATCAGTAATATTAGGGGATTTGAGAAGATCATCTAAGAATTTAAGGGCATTATCTTGTTCTTCTTTGAGATAATTCAGTTCAATATCAAGAGTTTCAAGTCCCGAATTAGCGCTGATACTAATGGCTTTTTGCTCAAGAAGCTCTGAAAATTTTGTCGCGCCGAGTTCTTTGGTGCCTTCATTAAGCAAACTTGAAGCAATTCTGGAGAGTCCTTCTTTATCTCCATCATGAATACTCCCCCCACCTATAAAGACAAGTTGAACAAAACTTGTTGGCAAAAGGTTGGATTCTTCATAAATCACAGGGATCTTGACACCATTAATTTCATAGAATTTCATAGACTCTTTTGGGGTATTAGCACTCATCATTTGCACTCCTAGAAATAATAATAACACGATAATCAAATTTTTCATTTAATACCTCTTAAGAATTTCATAAGCTGTATTTCTTTTGGCCGGGTATTCGCCAATATCTTTAATAAGCCTGATCATTTCTTCTTCATTCATTGAATGGCTTGCTCCTGCTGCTGAAACAACATTTTCTTCCATCATCGTACTCCCTAAGTCATTAGCCCCAAAAAGCAATGCAAGCTGCCCGATATGCGAACCTTGCGTTACCCAAGAACTTTGAATATTAGCAACATTATCCAAATAAAGCCTGCTGCAAGCCAAAAGTCTTAAATAACGATTACTGGAGGCTTTTTTAATATTGGGCATTTCTTTTTGCAAAGGTGTATTATCAGGTTGGAAACTCCATAAAATAAAAGCCCTAAACCCTCCGGTCTCATCTTGAAGTCTGCGCACTCTATCCCAATGTTCCACTACATCTTCGTCTTTATCTACACTACCAAACATCATTGTAGCTGTGCTTTTGATATCCAGTTTATGGGCTTGTCTATGGACTTCTATCCACTCATCAGAATCTAATTTTTTAGGGGCAATAATATCTCTGACGCGATCGCTTAAAATCTCTGCTCCTGCACCGGGTATAGAACTCAACCCTGCATTTTTAAGCTTTTTGAGAACTTCAGGAATACTAAGTTTAGAAACCTTGGCAATATAATTAACCTCAATAGCCGAAAATCCATGCACGGTAATATCAGGGTACTTTTGATGGATATGGGAAACCAAATCTTGATAATATTCAATTTTAAGCTTTGGATGCACCCCGCCTTGAAAGAGAATTTGCGTGCCTCCAATACTAACAAGCTCATCAATTTTTTTATCAATCTCTTCAAAACTTAAAAGATATTGCCCTTCTTCATTGAAATGTCTTTTAAACGCGCAGAATTTGCAATCTACCCAACAAATATTGGTATAATTAATATTTCTATCAACAATAAAAGTAGTGATTTTATCCGGATGGAGATTTTGCTTTACTTTGCTTGCCATTTCACCCAAATCTTTGAGTGAGGCATTTTTCATCAAATCAAGTATTTCATCATTGGATACTCGTTTCATTTTTCATCCTTTAAAATCTTGTTCCCATTGTGAATTCAAAGTTTGAAGTATAATCTCCGGGTTTTTTATTAAAAACGTGAATAGGAAATACAAGAACGATAGGACCCATAGGTGATACCCATTCCAAAGCAAGCCCTGTAGCTGCCTTCCATTCCAGACGCTCTATTCCCGATCCGGGCACGCCATAATCTTTAAACTCTGCAATTCCTGGAGTATAGCCTTTATAAGTTAAAAACCCGTAATCAAAGTAGGCTGAAATTCTCATTTTCGCCGCTTCTAAGAGCCCGTAACTAAGCTCAACAGAATTAGTAAAAAGCCCATCTCCCCCAACCCACAAACCATAGTTGTCACGAGGAGATATAGAACCGCTTTGATACCCTCTAATAGTGGTTACCCCACCCATATAAAAAGTATTATTAATGGCTAAAAAATCATTCGTGTTATAACGGAAAATATAACCTCCTTGTGCTTTGTATCTGGCAATCAAGTCGATCCCTATAAGTTTTTTGAGATGATAATAAGCAGCAAATTTCGCATAAAGTTTTGCATTTTTGACATTTCCTCCAATGCCGTTAAATTGTGCGTAAGCCGAAGCAATAATGCCATTTTTGGGAAAATAATAATCATCAGTATTGTCAAAACTAATACTTGGTGTAATAGAGCTTGCAATCGGAATATGATAATCTTTATTCCAAATACCCCTGGCAAAACCTGTTGAAGATGTTCCTACTATTTGTTTATTTGAGGCATAGTAACGTTCATAAAGCGGAGAGGAAAAATTGAAAGTTTTGGTAATGTTAATATCATAGCCTAAGCTTACTCGAAGCGTATTGGTGAGTAGTCTCCCTGCAGTGATGCCAAACCCTCCTGATTGCTCTACGTATTGATAATTTACATAATAGTTTGCATAAAGATTTGCTGATGAGCTATAACGGCTATCAAATATTCTGGGATTGCTAAGAGAAATATTCCCGGAAAACTGCTGCCCGCTATTTCTGATGCCATTATAGCTTTGTCCTGTTCCTGTAGAGATATTTGCATAAATACTCCCGCTTTGACCCGTGCCAAATAAATTTCTCTCACTCACAGATCCATTAATCATCAACCCTCCATAACTCCCATATCCAAGTCCAAACTGAAGCTGTCCTGTCCTCCCTTCTTGCACACTTACCAGTAAGTCCATTGAATCAGCACTTACACGCCTTTCTTCAATTTTGACATTATCAAAAAATCCCAATCTTCTTAGGGCATTTTCAGATCTATTAACCTTGCTAAGACTATATTGATCTCCGGGAGCAAGCAAAATTTCACGTCTGACAATCCTATCACTTGTGCGGGTATTACCTGAAATAAGCACATCATTAATATAAACTTTTTGCCCTACTTGGATATGATAAATAACTTTAACTTTTCCGCTTGTCTCATTTTTATCAAGATCAGGCTTAATGACAGCAAAAGCATAACCCTTATCAGCAATTTCTCTTTTGAGTATCTGGATATCTGTGCGTAAATTTTCAATATTAAAAATCTCATTTTTTTTGACTTTGATTACTTTGAGAAGTTTAGAAATAGGCACTACCTCATCATCAATATTAATTTCTATGCCGGAGACAGTATATTGAGTGCCCTCAATAATTTTGTAATAAAGGTCTGCTGTATAAGTAGAAAAATTCGCATTCAAAAAAGGTGAGGAAACATTTGCATCTAAAAAACCATGTCTCATATAAACATCTTGAATTCTCAAGCTATCATATTCGAGATCATTTAAGTGTAATTTCCCATCATTGAGCCCCCACATCCAACCCATAAAATCACGCCCCTTATTGGCGCTTAAAGATTCTACTTCGCTAACTTTGAGTTTTTTTCTTCCATCATAGATAGCTTTTTTGATAATAATATTATCCCCACGATTGACATTTAGCGTAATAGCGTAAGCCCCGTCTGAACTTACAGGGACAATATTTGTTTCAATCACAGTTCCATAATACCCCTGATACTCTAAAATAGTTTTTAAGACATTCTTAGCTTTTTCCAGCTTTTGTTCATCAAATGTATCGCCTTTTTTAATGCCCATTTGGGTATAAAGAGTTTCTTTTTCTTGCTCAGTCCCATAACCTTTAATTTCAATACTGGCTACACGTGGCTTTTCTGTAAAATGAAAAGTAAGAATCCCCTCATCAAAAGTGGCATAAATATCTTTGAAATACCCTTGATTATAAAGAGCAAGAATTGCTTTGTCTATGGTGGCAGGATCAATTTCATCGCCTTCTTGAATGCCTGTAACTTCTCCTGCAAGCATTGGAGACATATACAAAAGCCCCTCATATTGGATTGAGTTAATTTTTTGGGCTTGAAGAAATGATATTCCTAGAAATAAGAATAAAAATAAAATGAATAATTTTTTATTAAGATGCAATGACCAATACCTTGAAATGTTATATACTTTTATAAAATACCGGCTATTATACTTGATTTGGCTTAAAATAAGATATTTTAGAAAATTTTATTTGGTTAATAACAAAATCAGGCATTCCACTTGGTTTTGATTGCTTAAATATTTAAAACTATTGAAATATTTTTACTTTATCTCTTTGTGTGTATTTTTCACACAACTCCCTTTTTTGAGATAAAAAACACTGCTCATCATTTCCTATCTCAAGGCTATTAGAAATTTCATACACTTTATAGAAAAACTTCTCATAAGCTACAATAAAGTTGCCTGATTTTCTAAAATTTTAGTTACCACTCTTGAAGTTCATTATAAAGACTATCTCTCTCAATAGCCCTAAACCCTGCATTTTTAATTTGAGCAATCATTTCATCTCTACCCATTCCGGACTTGCTTTTTGCTCCTCCGGCAGATTGAATAGATTCAGCCTCAATAGTCCCGTCCATATCATCTGCCCCAAACTCTTGGGCTACCAAGGCAAGATTCATGCTTAATGTTGCCCAATAAGCTTTGATATGAGGGACATTATCTAAAATAATTCTGGCAATACTGATAGTTTTTAAAATTTCTTGCCCACTAGGAAACTCTTCTACCTTGAGATAATTATTTTGTCTTTGATAAAGTAAAGGTATAAAAGCATTGAAACCTCCTTTTTTAGATTCAACAATATTGAGATCTTGTTGCGCATTTTTGATACGCAACATATGATCTATTCGGTTTTGACGATTTTCAATATGCCCAAAAAGCATTGTGCAATTACTCATTTTTCCTAAAGAATGCCAATATTTATGAATCTCTATCCATCTTTGTGAGCTAACCTTGCCATTACAAACATGTTTCCTCACTTTTTCATCAAAAATCTCTGCTCCTCCTCCGGGCATTGAATCTACGCCTGCTTTTGCAATATCTTCAAGAACTTTTTGATAACCAATCCCAAACTTTCTATCCAAATAATCTACTTCAGCTGCTGTCATTGCTTTGAGATGGATGTGAGGGAGTGCTTTTTTTACTTCTGAAAAAAGATCTAAAAACCACTGGTATGTATAGTTTGGATTATGGGCACTTACGATATGCACTTCCTTTGCACCCCTTTTATAAGAAGAAATTGCCTGAGAGAGAATTTCATCAATGCTCATTTCATAAGGGTTGGGATTTTTCCTGCTGGCTGAAAATGCGCAAAACTTACAAACATCTGCACAAATATTGCTTGGGTTGATATGTCGGTTCATATTGAAAAAAACTTTGTCATTATATTTTTTTCTTCGAACTTCATCGGCAAATTTGCCTAATGTAAAAATATCATATTCATAAAGTCTTGATAATTCTTCAACACTCAAATTATCGCCATTGATGGCTCTATCTAAAACATCCATATATACTTCCTTTTTGGATTTGAAAAATTTAAAAAAATTGTAACACAAAAATGATAAGCAAAAATTTACCCACCGGTATAATAAAATGCTCTCGCAGATATATCTTCTGCATTCATTTCTTCGTTCCAATGATTCTTTTCAGGTTTATTAAAGACAGATTGATAGAGGACTTGTTTGATTTGATTGGGGTTTTGGGAGAGAATAGCTTCTTGTGCATTAACAGCATCTTGATAATACAAACAGGGACAAATTGTGCCCTCAGATGTCAAGCGAAGACGATTACAACTTTTGCAAAAATCATCATTATGAGGTGCAATGATACCAAAGGCATAATTCTCTTGTGTCTCATAAATTTTTGCAGGACCAAAGTTTTCTTTTTCAATTTGCTTCACAGAATATTTTTGCTCTATGATTGAAAGGATTTCTTCTTCTTTAAACCCTTTGAGACCCCATTTAGCATGTGTGTTCTCCATGTATTCAATATAACGAAGCAAGATACCCTTACTTTTGGCATATTCAAGCATACTAATAATTTCATCATCATTGATGCCCTTCAAAGGAACCATATTGAGCTTAATCTTTAAACCAACCCTTTGGGCTTCATCAATCCCTGATAATATTGAATGGAGCGCATCTTTTCTTGAAATTTTTATAATTCTATCGCTTTTGAGAGAATCCAGAGAGATATTAACTCTTTGGAGTCCGGCTTGCTTGAGAGAATAAGCGTATTTTTTAAGCAAAAAAGCATTTGTAGTAAGAGCTATACAAACATGAGGGGCATAATCATAGATAGAAGCGATAAAAGTATCTAAATCTTTTCGGATAAGGGGTTCTCCGCCTGTAATACGAATTTTTTTTATCCCTTCATCAATAGCGATTTTTAAAAACGAAACAATATTCTCTAAGGGCATGTAATTTTCGTTGTCAAAAAAATCCATTGGTGTATCCGGCATACAATACTGACATCTAAAATTACACTGTTTGGTTACTGAGACACGAATATAATCGATCGTTCTTCCAAAAGTATCAACTAACATTTCAACCTACTATAAAAAAATATATAACGCTTTATTTGCTTCTAAATAAGATCTTAAACATCATAATCATACAATAAACTTACAAATAATCCTAAAAAGGGAATCAGTGTGTAAAATCAAAACCCTTAATTGCGTCATTCTAACCGGAGGAAAAAGTTCTCGAATGGGAAGCAACAAAGCTCTTCTCCCCTTCGGTAATGTGGCAAATTTACTCACTTATCAATACAACAAAATGTGTAAAATTTTCCAAAATGTTTTTATATCTTGCAAGGAAAGTTTAGATTTTGATTTAAAAAGCGCGTGCTTATATGAAAATAGGAATATCTTTTCTCCACTTGTTGGGATTGAAAGTTCCTTTTTACACCTCAAAGAAAAAAAAATATTTTTTATCAGTGTAGATGCTCCATTCATCAAAGCGCATACCATAGAAACTTTGTGCTCTGTACATAAAGATTATGATGTCATTTATCCCAAAACAAACCAAAAATCACACTATCTTATTGCCTTATGGGATTATAATACTTGTGATCAAATAACCCAAACACTCCAAGAAAAAGAATACAAGATAGGCAAGCTCATAGACAAACTCCACACATATTGTATTGATTTTGAAGATGAAGAAGAGTTTAACAATCTCAATACACCAAAGGATTATCAACACGCCCTGTCATATTTAAGGAAACAAAATGGCTGAAGAACAAGAAAAAACTGAAGCCCCCTCCACACATAAAATTCAAAAAGCCAGGGAAGAGGGCAATGTTGCAAAAAGTCCTGAAGTTGTAGGATTTATAGGGCTTTTGGTGGGGTTATTTGCTATTTTTATCATTTTTCCTTTTTGGCTTAAGAATTTTGAAGGAATTTATATTCAAGCACTCCAATACACAAGCATGGATTTTACAACTGAAAATATTTTTAGCCTTCTTTTAGGATTTTTAAGAAATATTTTGATGATGATTTTGCCCATATTTTTAGCATTAGTTATTGCAGGAATACTAGGGAATATTGCGCAATTTGGATTCTTGTTGAGCACAAAAGTCCTTACCCCCAAATTAAACAAAATCAACCCAATCAATGGAGTAAAAAATCTTTTCTCACTCAAAAAAATTTTAGATGGAGCGATGATTACCTTAAAGGTTTTTATTGCTTTTATGGTAGGGTTTTTTATCTTTGGAGGTTTTTTAGGAGAACTCGAACATATCGCTCTATTTAGCGTATTTGATCAGATGCTTTGGTTTCGCAATAAAGCGCTTCTTCTCATCAGTGTTTTATTGATATTATTTTTTGTGATGGCTATGGCTGATTTTATTATCAAAAAACGCCAATACACCAAATCACTTCGCATGAGCAAACAAGAGCTTAAAGATGAATACAAACAGCAAGAAGGAAATCCTGAAATACGCGCCAAAATCCGTCAAATGATGCTTAAAAACTCAATGAGTAAAATGATGAGTGCTATCCCTAATGCCAATGTTGTTGTTACCAACCCCACTCATTATGCTGTTGCTTTACGTTTTGGAGAAAATGATCCCGCTCCGGTTGTTGTTGCAAAAGGTATTGATCATCTGGCTATCACGATTAAAGGAATCGCAAGAGAACATGATATTGAAATTGTAGAAAATCCAAAACTTGCCAGAGAACTCTATAAAGAGGTCGATATTGATGAGCCTATCCCCAGAGTGTTGTTTGAAGCTGTGGCAATTGTATTTGCACAAGTGGCCAAAATACAACAAGAAAAAGGCAAGAAATTTTTATAAATCTTGAAAATAAAGCCGGTATGCACTCAAAATCCTGTAAAATAAACACCAAAATATTCTAGAGAAAATAAATGACATTTCAATCGCACTTAAATCAAGAACAAGCTGTTAATTTAGGGAGTTTTTACACCCCTTCTTATATTGTTGCAATCGTTTATGACATGCTTTTTAAACAAATATCTCACCAAAAAGCTGATACAAAAGATTTTGTCCTTTTAGATAGCTCTTGTGGTTATGGCAGTTTTTTGGAAACTCCTTTAAATTTTTGCGCAAAAATTGGATCTGATATTGATGAACAAGCTATTGAAATAGCCAAAAATAATTTTAAAAATTTAAAAAATCCTCCATTATTTTTAACAACCAACTCACTCTGCAATCTCAAGAGAGAGAAATTTCATATCAAAAAATCTGACAAATTAATTATTGTAGGCAATCCCCCTTACAATGACAAAACTTCAATCATAAAAAATCATATAAAAACTCAAAAAGGCTTTATGATTGATCCTATTTTTAAACATAGAGATTTGGGGATAAGTTTTTTACTCTCATTTGCGCACTTACAAGCTGATTTTATCTGCGTTTTACATCCCCTTTCATATTTGATTAAAGAATCTAATTTTAAATCCATGAAGGAATTTTATAAAAATTATACTCTTATAGATTCTCTACTCATCAGCTCAGAGGTATTTTGCCCAAACTCTTCAAGTTTTTTCCCTATTTTAATAGGGCTTTATAAAAAAAATGCCGGGGGCATGGATTATGATTACATCAAAAATTACACCTTCAAAACAATACAAAATAAGTCCTTTAGGCTGAGTGATTTTGATTTTATTGCTAAATATATTGATAAATACCCCAATAAAAAAAGAATTTTATTATCACAGAAAGTAGCAATGTTCTATACGATGCGAGATATTAATGCGCTCAGACGTTCCCGGACATTCATCACCAAAGATTGTGCCAATGCAATCTATATTCCAAAATCAAAATATAGCCTTTATTGTTTTGTAGATGTATTCAAACAAATCCTCAAACATGTTCCTTATTATCTGGGGAATTGTGATGTGATGATTGATTATGAGGAGTTTCTAAAATTAGAGCATGCATTCATAGAATCTTCCCAGACAAAAATTTTGGATGACAAAATCATAGATTATTTCAAGAATTTATTGAAGGGACATTATGCAAATTGATAAACTAGATGAAATAAATAAAAAGATTGCTATTGACATTCCCCTAAGCGCTCCAAGCGGAAAAATAAGAGTGAAATCCAGAAATAGTTTTTATGAATATGGGCTACCTGTTGCCACAAGACAACAAATTTTTACCCAAAAACATTATATTGAGTGGATGATTGGTTATGATGTGATTAAAAAGCAAAAAGAAAAAATAGCTCTTACAACACTACAGAATACAGAATTTATGGGATCAAATAAGGAGCTAAAATCTCTTTATGAACTGAGTGAATATTGTTATTATTTTAAAAAATGGGGTATTATTAAAAACAGTGAAATATTGAGTTTAATGGAATTTTTAAATAAGCCTACTATTAACGATTTTTTAGACTCCAATCCGGAACTTGAAATCTTAAGGACACACCCAAAGAATAAAAAAATTCTTGGGATTGATTTTTATTGTTCTGAAGTAAAATACCCTTTATTGGTGCATCCCTTTGATAAGTTTGATATTTTAGTTGAGATTATTATCAGAGAAAAACAAAGGGCTATTGGGGCACAACCTATGGTTTATGTTTGTTTTCCGGTTACAGAATTGATTGAAAAAAATAATACGCAACTTCTGGGGAGATGCGCAAAAACAAAGGAATTTGCTCATTTAATTTTGGATTTTACTCACAAAAACCTATTGTTAGGATTGTTTAAGATTTTTGGAATTTTAAGCCCTGCACACAATCATGATGTCTTAGAGATTTTGAAAATCATCAACAAAGCATAATCACACAAACATGGGTTTGGAGATCTATAAACCCTCATTTTCAAGCCATACAAGCATATCTTGAAATATTTGCATTTTGTTGGGTTCGTTAAAAACCTCATGACGAGTATCTTCATAAAGCTTGAGTGTTACATTATCATAGCCTTGAGTTTGGATATGGTGGCAGGCTTTTTGCACTCCTTTAGAGAAATTTCCACAAACATCATCTGCACCACTCAAAAACAAAATAGGGAGATAAGTATTTTGGGGTTTTTGAGGATAGGAAGAAAAAACTTTTCTCATCCCCTCAAAAAGATTTGCAAAACTATTAAATGTAAAACGAAACCGACATTTTGGATCATTTAAATAGGCTTTGATAACCTCTTCATCACTGCAAGACCAATAATGATGAGAATGGTTTGTTTTGGGCTTGAAATAAGCTTGAAATTTTGCATTGAAAGACAATAAATCCCCTATTTTTGGATATTTTTTAATCCCAAGCCTATCAAATATCCTAAAGATAAAACTACCAAACCCCAAAAACAAATTAGGCGAAGGTGTGCCTGTAAGAATAAGGGCATCAATTTTATTCTCATAAAGTTGCAAAAATCTACGTGAAAGCAATGAGCCCATACTATGCCCCAATAGCACTTGTTTATAGCCGACAAACTCTTGGGCAATCAGATTGTGAAATCTAAGCATATCCTTTGTAGCTTCTTCAAAGCCATTTTTTCCCATTTCACCCCATGTAATTTCATTGCCAATACTATCCCCATGCCCACGATGATCATTGATAAAAACAATATAACCTCTTTGAGCAAGATTCTCACATAGCCATTGATACCTTCCTCTATGCTCTATCATCCCATGTGCGATTTGTATCACTACTGCTTTATTGCGATCGGGGAGGTATTTATCATAAACAATATTTCCAAAATTACTTTTAAAGGTCAAATTTTTTATAATTTCCATTTGTCACTCATATTTTTGGATACACTTATTTGCAAAATTTATTCGAACATTATAACAAGGATTTATGATGAAAATTCTTACTTTCAAAAAAACTAAAGATTCAAAAGATGAAGTCGGTATTTTAGATTCCGGTGCTAAAAAGATTATCTCTTTAAATTCATTGGGCATAAAAGTACCTTCAATGCAAGAGCTTATTTATAAATGGGATAAAAAAACAGAAGATACGCTCTTAAAAGCAATTTACCAAAAAGAAGGAGAGTTTTTGATCGATGAAGTCATCAAACTTTCCCCTATCCCTCATCCTGCACAAGAGATTATTTGCTTGGGGATTAACTATCTCGAACATGCAAAAGAATCGGCAAAATTTAAAAAAATAGCCTTTAGCGGGAAACGTGAGGAAGCCGTATATTTTGGCAAACGCGTCAATAGCGCCACTCCCGATGGAGGCAATATTCCCCTCCACACTCAAATCACACAAAAACTTGATTATGAGGCTGAACTCGGTGTAATTATTAGCAAAGATGCATGGAATGTAAAAAAAGAAAATGCTTTTGATTATGTCTTTGGATATACAATTATCAATGATATAAGTGCAAGAGACGTGCAAATCAAACATAATCAATGGTATTTTGGCAAAAGCCTGGAAGGCTGCACTCCAATGGGACCATGGATTGCCACAAAAGATGAATTCCCTACCCCGCCCATCCTTGAAATATCCAGTTATGTCAATGGTCAGTTGCGTCAAAAAAGTTCTACAGGATTGCTGATTTTTGATATTCCCTACGTTATTGAAGAACTCAGCTCAGGGATGGTACTCAAGGCCGGAAGTATTCTGTCTATGGGAACCCCATCAGGTGTTGGGATGGGATTTGAACCTCCTAGGTTTCTCAAAAATGGAGATGTAGTAGAATGCCATATTGAAGGGATTGGTTGTTTAAAAAATACTATCAAAGAATGATAAAATTTGTTAATTTGCTCCAAACCGGCACATAAAATTAACTCATGAGCAGATGATTTGAATATTAATTACAGGGTATTTTGGCAATATTACCGGCTTAATAAAGCATAGTCTGTAAAGATGATTATAATCTCATGACACTCTATCCCTAACTTTTAAAAATCCTAAAATTAAGATTCTCAAAGTTTCAAGGGATGATGCCTATTTTTTAGAAATCCAAAGCCTTATGGAGATCATCAATGAGATCATCAACATTTTCCAAACCTACGCTTAAACGAATTGTATTAGGCAAAATACCAACTTTGTTAAGATCTGTTTGGCTAAGTTGAGAGTGTGTTGTAGAAGCCGGATGGACAATAAGCGATTTCGTATCACCAATATTGACAACAATGCTAAAAATCTTTGTTTGATCGCAAATTTCTTTAGCTTTTTGGAAATCTCCATTAATCTCAAAACTTACAAGCCCACTGCATAAGCCTTCTTTGAAATATTTTTTAGAAAGTGTGTGATAGGGATTATCAACAAGTCCGGGATAACTCACCGAATGAACATTTTGATGAGACTTTAAAAATTGTGCAATTTTATAGGCATTATGGCTATGCTCATAAATGCGTATTTTTAGAGTTTCAATTCCTTGCAATACAAGCCATGCATTAAACGGGCTCAATGTCGCGCCAATATCTCGCAAAAGTGCTGTGCGAATTCTAAGATTAAAAATAGGCAGATCAACATCGGTATAAACAAGTCCATGATAACTGGGATCCGGAGTATTAAAATGTTCATATCGGGGATTATTCTTAATAAAATCATTTAATCCATCTCTATCAATAATACCTCCTGCGATAGTGCTTCCTTGACCGCTAGCATATTTGCTAAGACTATGAACTACCACATCTACACCCCACTTTATTGGATTACAGAGTATGGGTGTGGCCACAGTATTATCACAAATTGTAATAATGCCATGCTTTTTTGCAATTTGGGTGATTTCTTCAATAGGCGCAATAGCAATTTGAGGATTACTCAAACTTTCAAAAAAGATAGCTTTGGTTTTAGAATCAATCAAAGGCTCAAGCGTGCTAATATCATCAACACAAAATACCCTTGCCTCTATTCCAAATCTTTTAATCGTATGGGCAAATAAATTTGTTGATCCCCCATAGATTTTATCCGCGACAATAATATTATCTCCTGCCCCGGCAACATTAGCAATAGAATAAAAAATTGCTGCAGAACCACTAGCGCTAACAACACCGCTAGCCCCGCCTTCTAGAGATGCAAGACGTTTTTCAAGCACTTCATTAGTTGGATTAGTCAATCTGGAATAAATATTTCCAAGCTCTTGAAGAGCAAATCTTGCCCCTGCCTGATTAGAATTATCAAACGCATAAGCAGTGCTTTGATAAATAGGAACACTCATAGTTTGTTGGGAATCCCTTACATAGCCTTCATGTATAGCCAGAGTTTCTTTTTGAAATTGTGTATTTGACATTTTAAATCCTTTAAAGTTATTTTGATATGACAACAAACAAACTCTATCTAAAAAATATTAAATACAATATGTGTTTTTATAAAAATATGAATAAAATAAATCTAATTGTTACAAAAATAAACAAACACATATCGTGTTTATTAAATATTAGACGCCAAAAAGTATTCAATCATTATCTTGTCAATGGCTATAAAATGCCTGATCATGCCCCCTGATTTACTAAAAATACATTGATGCTGCATGCTTTTTGGTTATAATTTATAAATGCAAACATATTATGAAAAAAAAGATTTAAAATTATTTTTGGGTGATTGTATAGAGACTTTGGAAAAAATAACTCCCGAAACTATAGATATGATCTTTGTTGATCCTCCTTATCATCTCTCAAATAATGGCTTTACTTGTCAAGCAGGCAAGGCTGTTTGCGTTAATAAGGGAGACTGGGATAAAAGTAGTGGCGTTCAAAAAGACTTTGATTTTCACCAAAAATGGATAGCTTGTTGTAAGAGAGTATTGAAACCCTCAGGAACCATATGGGTTTGTGGCACTTATCATTCAATCTATAGCTGTGGATTTGCCTTACAAAAATCAAATTTCAAAATTTTGAATGATATTTGTTGGTTTAAACCAAATGCATCTCCTAATTTGAGCTGTAGATACTTTACAGCCAGCCACGAGACACTTTTGTGGGCAAAAAAAGACTCTAAAAGCAAACATATCTTCAACTACGAAACGATGAAAAATGGAGAGTGGGATCATGATAAAATCAAACAACCAAACAAACAAATGCGCTCTGTATGGGCAATCAATACCCCAAAAATGAGTGAAAAAACCTTTGGAAAACACCCAACCCAAAAACCTTTGGAATTATTAAGGCGCATTATTCTTGCTTCAACCAACAAAGCGGACTTGATTCTTGATCCATTTACAGGAAGTTCAACTACAGGTATAGCAGCCTTAGAATTAGGCAGGAAATTTATTGGAATAGATGCAGAAAAGCAATACTTGGATCTTTCAATCAAAAGATTTGAGCAAGCATTTTCAAAAAAAGACAAACTATGGTAGTAGCTTTAGAACAACCAAAGATCAAAACATGCCCGATTGTTAAATGGGCCGGAGGGAAACGCCAACTTATGTTTGATTTGCTTGATAATATGCCAAAATCATACAATCGCTATTTTGAACCATTCATTGGGGGTGGAGCTCTATTTTTTGAATTGCAACCACAAAATGCCTACATCTCTGATAGGAATGAAGAATTGATCAATCTTTATAGCACTTTAAGAGAGAAAGTTTGCGAACTCATTGAAGATTTAAACAAGCATGAAAATTCTAGAGAATATTTTCTTAAAATTAGGAATATTGATAGGAGCAAAGAATATAAAAAACTTTCCAACATACAAAGAGCAAGCCGTTTTATTTACCTCAATAAAACTTGTTTTAACGGGTTGTATAGAGTAAATTCTCAAGGGCACTTTAATGTCCCTTTTGGGAATTATAAAAATCCAAAAATTATAGATACAAATAATTTAATACATTGTTCCGGTTTATTGCAAAAGACACAAATTGAGCATGCAGATTTTTCAGAAATTTTGCATAATGTCCAAAAAGGTGATTTTGTCTATTTTGATCCCCCTTATGTGCCATTAAACCAAACTTCAAATTTCACTTCATACACAATAGATGGTTTTGATAAAGACATGCAATTTAAATTAAGAGATGTTTGTGATGAGCTTGATTTAAGAGGTGCGAAGTTTATGCTTTCAAATTCAGATACAAAGCTAGTCAATGAGCTATATGCAAATTACGAAATAAAAAAAGTTTTTGCTTCCAGGGCAATTAACGCCAATGGTAGGAGTAGGGGCAAGATCGCAGAAATTTTGGTGAAGAATTATTGAGGGACAAATGAAATATTTGGAATTTTATGATCAAACATTTGGTGCTAAAACCGAGGATGAGGTTTTCAATTATTTGATCCAAAATTTAAAACCATCTGATATTTCATGGTCTTATTTTGTGAATTGGGAAAAAGTCCATAGAAATGTCAGGGAGTTTGAAATTTGTTTGAATATTCTAAATTATCTCATCGGCAAGAAAAATTTTGATGAGGAGTTTGTCAGGCTTATACAAGAAGAACCTAAAATTATCAAAATCCTGCCTGCGCTTCTAGCTAATCGCGATAGTAAATTTGATATTCTAATTGATCACAAAAACAAATTATTAAAGTATGAAGAATATGATTTTTCCATCAAACAACCAAACAAAAATGATATGAAAAAATACTTACATTTTATGGAAGAATCAGGTCTTAAAGATTTGATTTGTGAAGGCAAGATCAAGTCTTTGGTTGATTATAGCATTGGCATTGAAGTCGGATTGGACAGCAATGGCAGGAAAAATCGGAGTGGGCATTCAATGGAAAATATTGCAGAAGTTTTTATTAAAGATATTTGCCGCAAAAAAGGCTATGAGTATCTCAAAGAAGCAAATGCACAAAAAATCAAAGATAAATTTGATATTGTTGTGCCTGTTGATAAGAGTTCAAGACGCTATGATTATGTTCTCAAGACTGATAAAGAGTTGATTATTTTTGAAGTTAATTTTTACAATGGCAGTGGGTCAAAACTAAAATCAACTGCAGGAGAATACCGCAATTTATATGACATCTTAAGCCATCAATTTAAATTTATTTGGATAACCGATGGATTAGGTTGGAGAAAAACATCTCGCCCACTTTATGAAACTTTTAAACATATTGATTACGTGATTTCTTTGGCAATGTTAGAGGCAGGGATTTTAGAAGTAATAATTTAAATGTAAAACATTGGTTCTTATTGTTTAAAAAATCAATCATGAGCATACTGAGAATGTATTTTCTATCTTTGATTTTCAGATTACCTCAGTCATGCTTGATTTTGGCACAATCAAGAAGTCATTGCAAACGCTCTCAAGATTTTGATAAATCATGATAGCCAAGCTTTTTATTTAGCCCGTATTTCTCATCCCTTGTGCAATACCCACAATCGTGCTATGGATTTGTTCCATGATTCTGTTTTGTTGGGTTTCATAGTTAGAAGTATTGTATTTTTTGATAAGTTCTATCTGAAGCAGATTCAAAGCAGTAATATAAGGTTTTCTGAGCAATATGGACTCTCTTAATTTAGCCTCATTTTCAAGCAATTGTTTTTCTCCTCGCACAAGCAAAACAAACTCCATTGTCTTGTCATACTCATCTTTAATCATTTGCCAAATGCACTCGCGTATATTTTCATCTACAACAAACTTATTATAACGCTGTGCAATTGTAATATCCACTTTTAGCAATGCTTGAGAGATATTATCTATAGTGGTTTTAAAAAATTCCAAATCTTTATAACACGATTGAAGCTTGCCATAATCACCAACAGATTCTAACCCGCTCCCTACACCATACCATGCAGGGATAATGCTACGATTTTGCGTCCAAGCAAACACCCAAGGAATAGCCCTCAAATCTTCAACCCTTGAAGTATCTTTGCGCTTAGAAGGGCGAGAGCCCAGATTAAGCTGTTGGATAAAGTTAATAGGAGTAGCGAATTTAAAATATTCCATAAAACCTTTTGTTTGATAAACAAGCTTTCTATAAGCTTGACAAGAAATTTGAGAAATTTGGCGCATGATTTGCCATTGGGCAACATCAATAGAGCAAATATTTTTGCTTGTTTTGATATTGATGACATCTTCAGAACAAAAACTATCATAAGTTGATTTTCTTAATAATGCCCCTATCGTATTTGCAAGATTAAATTCTGCGCTTTTTGGATTGAGATACCTGGAGCTAATCACCTCGCCTTGTTCAGTCGTCTTAAGCACCCCACAAACACTTTTAGGAGGAGAAGCAAGCAAAGCAGATTCCAGTTTCCCCCCACCACGACTCACACTCCCGCCTCTACCATGAAATAAAATAAATTTAATCCCCAAATTCTCACCTAATTTCATTAATTCAAAAATAGCCTGATAAAGGCTATAGTTACTGGTAAAAATCCCTCCATCTTTGCTTGAATCCGAATAGCCTATCATGATTTCTTGTGTCATTTTCAAGTCTCTCAAATAATGGGCATAATGTTTATTTTGACTCAAGGTGTTGATAATATCTTTTGCTCTCTCCAAATCATCAATTGTTTCGAATAACGGGGTGATGCGAATTCTAGCTCGAATTTTTTTATCTTGATCGGTTTTTTTGCTTGGTTTCCACAAACCACTTTGTTTGGCAAACCAAAGCACACAAAGCATATCGCTTGCTTGAGTGGTCATAGAAATAATAAAAGATTTCATAATTTCTTCTGAGATATGTCTTTTTGCCCAATCAATCCGTAAAAAAGCCTCAAGAATATCTTGAGTATTTTTGCTTACTTTATCTATAATGGTATTGAGTTCAATTCTTGGTTTTTCAAGAGCAATATTGAGAATTTGAATTTTTTTCTCTTCTCTAAAAACGCCAAAATCACTATCTGATACTCCAAGCAAACAAAATACTTCACTAATAGCATTCAAAAACATATCACGGTGTTCTCTAAAATCTAGCCGCATTAAGTGAAAACCACCCAAAAGCACTAAATTTCTAAATTCTTTCAAATATTTAGAACTTAATGCATCAAGATTATCAATCAACAAATCAATATCCTCAAGCAATTCTTTGGGATGGGTATAAACGAACTCCATATTATTGGGCGTATTAACTGCAATAAGGCGATTTCTCAGTTTTTTTTCCATCAAGTAAAGTTTAGCACGAAAAGGTTCTCTGCCATAAAGTTTAAGGCTATTTGGTCCTAATTGATTTTTTTCTTCTTGAAGTGAGAGTTCTAATTCTTGATTAATGGGAGAAAAATCAGTAGAAATAGAAAGTTCCCTGCTAAGTTTTTGGATTTTTTGTAAATAGATTTTGATAATGAGTTCGTGTTGGGTTCGCATAACTCGCGTCATCAACTCATTAGTAACAAATGGGTTCCCATCTCTGTCCCCGCCAATCCAACTTCCTAATTGAATAGGAGAATTTTCAAGAGGTTTTTGTAAAATTTCTTCAATAAAATCCAAAATTTTCCGGCTGCTTTTCAAAATAGAACTTTCGACAATATAAAGAAGATTGTCAAGCTCAAAAAGCACTTCAAGTTTCTCGCTTCTAACCAAATGACTTTTCCAAAGTAATCTCAAGCGATATTTAATATGTTCTTTTGCTTCTTCTTTATGAAATTCAAAAATTTTGGAGAGATCATCACTGATTTCATGATGAGCTTCCAAAAATGTACGTCTTCGAGATTCCGTAGGGTGAGCTGTCAATACGGGATAAAATTGCATTTGTCCTAAAATTTTATTAATATCTTGTTTATCAAATCCTTCTTTAATCAACTCATCATAGGATTTTTGAATCGCAGGGAGTGTGGCTTGTTTATCAAAATAATGACGCTCTTCAATGATATTAAGCAAAATATTATAAAGCGAAAAAGCTTTGATGACTTCAAGTGTTTTATCTGATAGAGTAATATCTTGAAGAACAGTTTTTATTTTTTCTTGAGATTTGGTTTGGTTAATAAGCTCATAGCGAAGTTTCAGAAAAAATTCCATCACTTCAGGGTTGAGTTCTTCAAGCATACCAATCATCACTTGATAAATAAAATCCAATTCTTGATCAAACTGAGTTTTTCTGCCATCTTTTTGAATATTTTTGCTATCTGTTTGAGTATCATTTTGCATTTTATAACCCTTTTGTTTTCAAGTTATTTATGATTATATCACACAATCATAAGGGCTTTTTATTACAAATTGATGACCAAAATCCGGGCAACAAAGTAACTACTAAGTTTCCTTAACATATAATCGTGGAATTTATTTCAAAAAAGGACGCAACATGGCATTAAAAGTTTATTATGACAAAGATTGTAATTTGGCATTAATCCAAAAGAAAAAAGTAGCCATCATTGGATTTGGATCACAAGGGCATGCTCATGCTGAAAACCTTAGAGATAGTGGTGTAGAAGTGGTTATCGGACTCTACAAAGGAGGCAAAAGTTGGGCAAAAGCAGAAGCAAAAAAATTCAAGGTTCTTGAAGTAAGCGAAGCTACAAAATGGGCAGATGTCATTATGATACTTATTCCTGATGAACTTCAAGCTGATGTTTTTACAAGAGATATTGCTCCAAGTCTCAAAGAAGATAAAATCATTGCTTTCGGGCATGGTTTCAATATCCATTTCGGACAAATCAAAGCCCCACAAGGAGTGGGTGTCATCATGATAGCTCCAAAAGCACCCGGTCATACAGTAAGAAGCGAATTTGTAAATGGAGGGGGCATCCCCGATCTCATAGCCATAGAACAAGATAGCATCAAGGGAGATGCAAAAGAAATTGCTTTGAGTTATGCAAGCGCTATTGGTGGGGGCAGAAGTGGGATTATTGAAACAACATTCAAAGATGAAACAGAGACTGATTTATTTGGCGAACAAGCTGTTTTGTGCGGGGGAATAAGTGCTCTTGTAAAAGCCGGCTTTGAAACACTTGTGGAAGCAGGTTACCCTGAAGAAATGGCTTATTTTGAGTGTTTGCATGAGCTAAAATTAATTGTAGATTTGATTTATCAAGGAGGGTTAGCAGATATGAGGTATTCTATCTCTAATACTGCAGAATATGGCGATATGATCAGTGGTCCCAAAGTAATTGGCGAAGAATCCAGAAAGGCCATGAAAACACTTCTCAAAGATATTCAAGAAGGCAGATTTGCAAAAGATTTTATTCTGGAAAGAAAAGCAGGCTACGCACGCATGAACGCTGAACGAAAAAATTTGAGCCAACACCCTATTGAGAAAGTAGGTCAGAAATTAAGGGCAATGATGCCATGGATTGGAACAAATAAGCTTGTAGATAAAAGCAAAAATTAAGGAAAGCAATGGCTGAAGTAATCACAATAACTTCCGGGAAAGGTGGGGTTGGAAAAAGCACAGCCACAGCAAATATCGCCGTAGGATTAGCCCAAAAAGGGAAAAAAGTAGTCGCCATAGACTTTGATATTGGTCTGCGAAATTTGGATATGATTTTAGGATTAGAAAATCGTATTGTCTATGATGTGGTAGATGTTATGGAAGGCAGATGCAATCTTTCCCAAGCCCTTATTAATGACAAGAAAACAAAAAATCTTTATTTCCTTCCGGCCTCTCAAAGCAAAGATAAAAATATTTTAGATAAAGAAAAAGTAAGGAATTTGGTTGAAAATCTAAAAAAAGATTTTGATTATATTTTGCTTGATTCTCCCGCAGGCATTGAGAGTGGTTTTGAACATGCTATTTTTTGGGCAGATCGCGCTTTGGTTATAGTTACTCCCGAAGTAAGCTCTGTTCGCGACAGCGATCGTGTTATTGGAATCATTGATGCCAAATCTGACAAGGCAAAAAATGGCTCGGAAGTCCAAAAACACATTATCATTAATCGCTTAAAACCTGATTTAATTGCAAAAGGAGAAATGCTTTCTAATGAAGATGTGCTCAATATATTAGCCTTACCGCTTATTGGACTTGTACCTGAAGACAACAAAGTTGTTTCTGCTACAAATTCAGGAGAGCCTGTTATTTATGGGAACAGCCCAAGTGGTCAAGCCTATAAAAGGATTGTAAATAGATTATTGGGTGAAAAAATAGCATTCCCGGAATTCAAATCCCAAAATGGATTTTTAAGTGTATTTAAAAGGTTATTTCAATGAATTTGCTAGCAAAATGGTTTGGCAACAATGGGAGTGCAAAATCTGCGAAAGATAGACTTAAAATTGTCTTAGCCCACGAGAGAAGTGTCAAACTACCTTATATGGAAGACATGAAGCGCGAGATTTTGGAAGTAGTTCAAAAATATACCCATGCTACAAAAATTGATATTAAGGCTGATTCGAATCAAAATATTGATACTTTAGAAGTTGAAATTATTTTAGGCAAGTAAGTAATAGGTAAATAAATTAAATCTAAATAGCATAGAAACTATTTATTTTGGAAATATTTAAACAATATATTTTATACAAAATTATAATTTTAAGGTTTATTTGATGAAAAAATATATTATTTCTATTTTTTCTACTATCGTTGTTCTAGGGTTTTTTGGTGGGTATTGGATTTATCAGCATAATCTCTCCCCCAAATCACCTCCAAAACCAAATCAAGCTCTCTCTAATCCCAATATTATCCCTGAAAATATTCCCTCAAAAGATTTTAATTTACCCTCCCAAATTACAGATGCCCAAAAACCTACTCTTTCCTTGCAGCACCAACAGAAAGAATACTCTTTAAAATCTCCGGAAAACCTATCCCAAAAATCACAAAAAATAACTTTTAAAAAACCAAAATTGGCAATTATTATGGATGATATGGCTTATCCTTGGCAATTAAAATCACTTCATTCTTTGGAACTCAAAATAACTCCTTCATTTTTCCCTTATAATCCAAACAACAAATTTACACCTCAAATGGCAAAAAACGAAAAATTCTATATGATACACCTGCCCCTGGAAGCTCTGCATTTTTATCAATCACCTCAACAATGGATAAAAACAGGGGAAAGCAAAGAAAAAATTGAAGCTTATATCCAAAATATCAAGCAAGATTTTCCTGATGTACATTTTATCAATAACCATACCGGCAGCAAATTCACTGCAAGCTATCAAGACATGAAAAATTTGATAGAAATTTTGGAAAAATATCATATTACTTTTGTAGATTCTCGAACAACACCACAAACAAAAGCTCCTGAAATTTATGCCCAAATGAACAAACCCCTACTCTCACGTCAAGTATTTTTGGATAATACAAGCTCTATTGATTCTATTTTAAATCAAATCAAACAAGCCATACAAATAGCTCAAAAAAAAGGTTATGCGATTGCAATTTGCCACCCACACCAAAAAACTTTTGAAGCATTAAAAATAGCAAAAAAGACACTTTTAAAGCAAGTAGAACTTGTTTATATCCAAGATATTGATAAACTCCTCAGAAATTTATATGCAAAGTAATTTTAACTTTTTTAAGCTGGAGTCTATCCCCAAATCTTTTGATATACTCAAAAATAAGCCCAATCAACTCTATTACACAGGTGATCCTACGCTTCTTCAATCAACCCATAAAATTGGTATTGTAGGGACTCGCCGTCCAAGCCCTTATACGAAAAATTTTGTTTTTTCTTTGGCAAGAAAAATTTCCCAAAATAATGGAGTGGTAGTTAGTGGTGGCGCATTGGGAGTAGATATTATCGCTCAAAATGCAGCACTACCTCGGACAATTATGGTATCTCCGGCAAGTTTAGATATCATTTATCCGCCTGCCAATGTCTCTATCATCACTCAAATTGCTCAAAAAGCCTTAATACTTAGTGAGTATGAAAAAAACTATGCTCCTAAAAATTATTCTTTTATTGAACGCAATCGTTTAGTGATAGCTTTGAGCGATTGGGTTATTATCCCTGAAGCAGATTTGCAAAGCGGTTCAATGCAAAGTGCGAAAATCGCCAAAGAATATCATAAACCCATTTTTGTACTCCCTCAACGAATCATAGAAAGCAAGGGAACAAATTATTTATTACAAAATTCTTTAGCTCAAGCTATTTATGATATTGATGCATTTATTCAAGCAATCTTTGGCAAACAAACCAAGCCACAAGATGAGTTTTTAAAATATTGCAAGGATATGCCCACCTTTGAAGAAGCCTATTTAAGATATGGTGATAAAGTTCTGGAATATGAGATTGAAGGCAAAATTGTTAGAGAAAATGGTCTCTTGAAGGTTACTTTATGATCATTGCTTGTGATGTAGGTCTCAAAAGAATCGGTCTGGCAGGATACATTCATAATATTATTTTACCTCTAGAACCCATCATTCGCAAAAATCGCCAACAAGCAAGCGCTGATCTTTCAGATTTTTTGAAACTCAAAAATAGCCATATTTTAGTCGTTGGCTTACCCGGTGATAACAACAAAGATACTTGCAAACGTATTGAACATTTCATTGGATTAATAAAGTTTGAAGGCACAATCATCTATGTCAATGAAGATTATTCCAGTATTGAGGCATTTGAAAATATGCTCTATATGAAAAAAAATGCACGAAAACAAGCTCAAAAAGATGGCAGACTAGACTCTTTGGCAGCATGTAAAATTCTAGAGAGATATTTAAAGTCAAACCCATAAACATTTTGACTTATATTAAAAATTAAAAATCAGCGCCTCTGTGATTGTGTTTCTATTGTTTTGTTTTGCTCCGAGATGATAAAAATGATCTTTTGTAAGCATATTAAATATTTTCCAATAATTTTGAATATAAATATTATCCCTGTATTGATTATGATGCCAAGTTGAAAGAATGAACTTTGCTTGAGTATTTTTTAATAGATCAAATAATTTTAATTCACTTTCTTCCTTCCATGAATTAAAATAATCAGAATATCTATCAATATATGGAGGATCGCAGTAAATAAAATCATCTTGAGTTGCCTGAGAAATAGTTTTTTCAAACGAATTACAAAAAAACGAATAATTATTTGAATCTATCAGGCCGGATATATTTTTGATTTGATTGGATATTTTTGTGATATAAGATTTCGTAAATCTTTGAGGTTTTTTGCAAAAAGGAACATTGAGCTTACCTTTGCTATTAAACCTCATCATCCCATTAAAACAACATCTGTTTAGGAAAATAAAATCAAAAGAATTTGGATTTTGGTTGAATCTCGCTCTCACTTCTTTGTAATAATCATCAGCTCTTGTTAAAAGTTTTTTATTTTCAATTTCCAAATATTCTCTTATAGATTGAGGTTCTATAATTTTAGATTTCATATCCTTATAGAATTGAATCAAATGAGGATTAGTATCGCAAAAAACTGCATTTTTAGGCTGTATGTTGAATCCAACCACCCCTGATCCCATAAAAGGCTCATGCCAAACTCCTTTTATTTGAAGGGTCTTGGATCTTATCCAATCTACCGGCTTTGTTTTTATTCCTTGACATTTTATAGGGGAATTAGTATTGGCATCAATAAACACCTCTGTATTCCAAAAACTCTTTTAATTTTGTAATTTTTTTGGTTTTTCCATTTTTATCAACAGTAGTGATTTTTCCATAATTTATCCAATAATCATCAAAAATTTCTTCGCCATATTTAGCAAAAACACCCCTGCCATGAACAATATCATCAATTCTCGTCATACTCCCAATATTTGCTGTATTGCCACTCCCACTGGTATCATTGGCAACTTTCCATTTCTCTATAAAGAAAAAATCAATGTCTTTGATGACAGATGTTATGTTATGCAAATTGTTTATATCAAAAAAACATGTTCATTAACAGGATTTCCGGTATAAATAATACCCAAGCAAAAATGTCCCTTAATATTCTTTGTATCAAAATTGAATGTTTTTTTAGAATCTCGATTAATAAAATATTCTCCGTGCGAACCCAATGTAAAACCATTGCAAAGCTCAGCTGTTTTTCTATAGGTCGTTTTAATATCTGCTGCGTATTTATACCGGAATCTTTTTTCCAAACAAATGACATATCCGGATAGTAATTTTGCCAATCCGGAAATATAAGCTCAAAGCCATTATCATAAGCAAATTTTGCAATTACCGGAAAATGTGAATCTCTAAAATTTTTGATACAATTTTTGTGTCATTTGAAATAGTAAAAATATTTTTATGTATATCTATAAATCCCTTTATCGACCAATTATGAGAATTATCAGATACATATATTTTCAAAGTTTTAACAAAATCTAAAAATATTTTTTCAAAATTACCTTTAATCATATTTTATTTCTCTCAATATCTCTCTACGCTCTTACAGCAAGCTTGCTAATCGCTTCAGTATTGAGATCATCCATATGAGTCTTTAGCACTTTTGAATACATATCTACCAAACGATTAGTCTCAATTAACTGAGTCATCTCATTAACGGCATTTACATTGCTTCTTTCGACAAAATATTGCATGATTGCATGAGATGTCATCAGGTTTTCTCTATCACTCATTTTATCTTGGGGGTATTCATAGAGATTTTGACCTACTTTTTTGAGGTATTTGGGATTGGCGAAACTCACCACAGCAATAGATCCCCCTGCCAAAGGCTCCCCAATGGCTTCATTGGAAGTATCACGAAAATACAAATTTCCATTTTTATCTGCCTCTACTTCCATTCCTTGTGCAAGCATAATACCTCCATCATTATCTAATCCAACTCTACTTAAGACATGATAACCTTCTTTAGTGCTAAGCATGCCATCTGTCCCGATTGTAAAACTTCCATCACGAGTATATCTGATACCTGCCGGAGTTTGAATGGCAAAATAAGCATTTTCTTTATTGAGGGCAAAATCCAAAGGGTTGTCCGTCCTACTCATCGCGCCAATTGTCTTATCGGTATATTCTTCAGAAATAATAGGAACTCTATCTAGATTTCTATTGATATACTTAGCAGCATCTCGAGTATGATTTTTGATTGGTAAGGTTTCTTGATGTGTTTGATAAAGCCGCAAAAAATCCCCTATAACAACATCATCACGCTTAAATGAATTGGTATTGAGATTAGCAAGATTGTTGGAAATAATATCCAAGCGATTGAATTGAGTAACCATGCCCCCTGTCGCAGAATAATAACCACTTTGCATACAAAGCCTTTTAAAATTTAACTTAATAAATAAAAGCAAATTTTATTCCCCAAATCCCATTCTAATATTTGTTATTATTTTTTGATAGAATAACCCATTTTCCTATAGTTTCAATCAAAGAGGACAAATGCAACAAACCATTCAATCATTTCAAGATTCTTTTCAAACATGGGGATACCTCATTTTATTTTTATATTGTATGGGAAGTGGGTATGTGGGCATTGTAATTGCAGGCATACTCAGCTCTTTGGGAAGCATGGATATTGGCATTTCAATTGTAGTGGCTTTTTTGGGAAATACTTTTGGGAGTAGTGTTTTGGTTTTTTTAGGGAGGTATCAAAAGAGTGAAATTCTAAAATATTTTTCAAAACATAGGAGAAAAATGGCTCTTGCCCACATATGGCTGAAAAAATATGGCACTTGGCTTATATTTGTCAATAAATATATTTATGGCGTCAAGACAATTATCCCTATTGCCATTGGTCTAAGCAAATATAATATGAGAAAATTTTTAATTCTAAATGCCATATCTTGTGCTATTTGGGCTATTTTAATTGGAATGGTGTCCTTCTTTGCAAGCGAATTTATCAAAAAAATTTTCACTCACATCAACCATATGCCTTATTTGATGCCCATAATTTTTATTGTTATTGTATTTTTTGTGTGGATTTTATTAAAAAGGTTTAGTTTAAAATAGAATTATTTTTTATTTCCTTTTAAGCAAAAGCTTTTTTATGTATAATACGCGAATCCAAATAAATCTATTGTAAAGGATAATCAATGAAAAAAATAGGAATTTTTTATGGAAGCGATAGCGGCAATACACAAACAATTTGTGAAAAGATCGCTGATAAATTAGGAAAAGAGAATGTAGAGCTTATTGATGTGGCAAAAGCTTCAAAAGATCAACTCTTGGGGTTTGATAATTTAATTTTAGCAAGCTCTACTTATGGAAGTGGCGATCTTCAAACAGATTGGGAAGATTTTATCGGTTCTTTAGAAGAAAGCGATTTTTCCGGAAAAACAGTGGCTTTAGTAGGGCTTGGAGATCAAGATACTTACAGCGATACATTCTGTGATGCGCTCTATCATCTCTATGAAAAAGCAAAAGGTGGCAAGTTGATTGGTCAAACATCTACAAGTGGCTATACTTTTGATGATTCTAAAGCCGTAGATGGAGATAAATTTGTAGGGTTAGCAATTGATGAAGATAATCAAGATGATCTCACGCCGGATCGCATTGATGCTTGGGTAGCTCAAATCAAACCAAGTTTTGCTTAATCAAACCCAAAGCAGTAATTATTTATGCTTACATAAAATTTTGGAGTGTGTTGGCTTTTGCCATCCACTCCTTAAGCTCTTCCCATCTGTCTTCTTGAATAAGTTTTTCTGCTAAGAACATTTCTTTTCTAAACAAATCAATAGACTTTAAGATGTTTTCTTTATTTTGTTTCAACACATCTTTCCACATAATAGGAGAACTTTTAGAAATTCTACTCATATCTTTAAACCCCCCGCCAACAAGTGCCAAGATGGTCTGAGGATTTTCCCGAGAGAGCACCGTATTGGCAAGGGCATAGCTAATTACATGAGGAAGATGGCTGATAAGGGCAAGATGTTGATCATGCTCTTTAGAATTCATTTTAATAATACGCATACCAATAGAGACAAAAATTTCTTTTGCATAAGCAACCTGGAATTCTCCGCTGTTTTCCAAATCTGTGAGTATGATAATCCTATTTTTAAACAAGTCTTTTAAGGCTGCTTTAGGTCCATAAAACTCTGTCCCACTCATTGGATGTGCGCCGATAAAATTCTTACGTATGCCGGAAGGAATTTCATGTGCGATTTTTTCTTTTGCTCCCCCAAGATCAATAATAGTCGTATGGGAAGGGATATTATGAAAATTTTCAAGAGTTTGTATCACTCCATCCAGAGGGATTGCCAGAAAAATAACATCGCACTCTTGGATTTCATTAAGACTCACACACTCATCTACTAGCCCCAAAGATAATGCTTGTTGCATGTGCAATGGATTAATATCATAACCCAAAATAGTTTTGAACATTTTTGTTTCTTGCAAGGCTAACCCCATTGAACCACCAATTAACCCCAGACCAATAATTCCTGCTTGCATTATTCCTCCTTGCATTATTCCTCCTTGCATTATTCCTCCTTGCATTATTGAGAAATTATAACGCAAACTTATTGTAAAATTTTTTTAGTGTCTTGATTTTTGAGCAATCATTAAGAAATATACAAGAATAAAACCAAAAATATCAAAAAAAGACCTGTGAAATATATCTTAGATTCTTAAATAAAAATAAAGATCAAAATAAAAGATAATATCTATGAAAACTACAAAGAATTTTACTAAAATAGTTAATATAAATTATAAAATACTTTAAACTTATCCTACTATCATTCATTTTTTATATTAAATAAATATTATTTTAAATTAATTTATTATTCTGTTCTCTTTGTATTTTGTTTTTCATCTCATCAATCATTGCTTTAATATTGATATTTTCATTAATTTCTGTTGTAATCATTTTCATTGCTTTGCTTACTGAGCTATGATCTTTCATGTTTAGAAACTGAGCGAGCGCCGGCATAGAATTAGGTGTAAGCGTCCTGGCAAGATAAATGACAATTCTTCTGGCATTTGCAATTGTTTTGTTTCTGGATTTTGATTTGATTTCGCTAGGCTTAATATTAAGTTCTTTTGAAACAATTTTTGTAATATTTTCTAAGGTAATATTTTCCAGATTTTCTTTTTGGGTATCTTTAATGGCATTTTTTGCCATTGCCAAAGTAATATTTTGACCTATAATAGAAGCTTGCGCATTAAGTTTTAAAATGATCCCTTCAATTTGCCTGATATTGTCATTGATATTTGAAGCAAGATAATTAATAATCTCCCTATCAATCTCAATCTGATTGAGTTGGCATTTTTGAATGATAATAGAAATTTTTGTTTCAAGACCGGGGGGTTGAATATCAGCAATGATGCCCCATTCAAATCTTGATTTTAATCTTTCTTCTAATCCCAGAATTTGTTTAGGGGGTTTATCGCTTGTCATAACAATTTGCTTTTTTTTATCATGCAATTCATTAAAAGTATGAAAAAATTCTTGTTGTACCCCCTCTTTCCCTCCAAAAAATTGAACATCATCAATAAGTAAATAATCGCAATTTCTGTATTTATCACGAAATCTATCCATCGTATGATTGCTAAGTCGAGTAATATAATCATTCAAAAACTGCTCAGCAGTTACATAAATAACTGCCTTGTTTTTTTCTAAAACACTATTGCCTATAGCATTCAAAATATGTGTCTTACCTAATCCTGTCCCACCATATATCAGCACAGGGTTATATACCTCCGCTTGTTTTTGAGATATTTGTTTGGCTATTTCATAAGAAAATTTATTTGAATCCCCAACCACAAAAGAGTTAAAAGTATAAGAAGGATTTAAGATTGCACGAGTTTGCATCTTCGATCCTGAAGCTTTTAAACTTTTCACATCTTTTTTTTGTGATTCGGCAATAATGTTGATTTCGGGTTTAATTTTTTTATAAATCTCAAAAAGATGGGCAATCTTTTCACTATATTTAGTTTTTATCCAATTAGCAATATAAATATTAGGAACAATAAACACTGCCAAGTCCGATTTAGAGGTATTCTCATCATATCTCATTTTTGAGATATAAGTTTTATATTCATATTCTGTAACTTCATCTTTAAGCTGATTTAATATATCATTTTCCAGCATTTTTTCTCCATGTGTTCTAGTTTTCACAATGTGAAAAGTTTAGTGAATAATTGCCAAGATTTATCAAATTATAGTCAAAACAATGTGTAAAACACATAAAATGAAAGTAGAGATAATGAATATTTTAGGAATTGATCCGGGTAGTAGAAATTGCGGTTATGCCATCATAAGATTAGAGAATAATAAAATGTCCCTACTTGAAGCAGGTTTTATCAAGATCAAAGAACGCATTCTTCAACATCAAATCTTAGAATTTGCAGAAGGCATTGATTTAGTGCTAAAAACTCACAAAATCAATGAAGTCGCCATTGAAGATATGTTTTATGCTTACAATCCAAAATCTGTTATTAAACTTGCACAATTTCGTGGCGCTCTTAGTCTCAAAATTTTACAAGAATTGGGAAACTTTTCTGAATATACCCCCCTACAAGTTAAAAAAGCGCTCACAGGAAATGGCAAAGCAAGCAAAAATCAAGTCGCTTTTATGGTTAAAAGGATATTGGGGATTAAGGGGGAAATCAAACCTCTTGATATTACAGATGCTATCGCTATTGCCATCACCCATTCCCAACGCTTAAAAATCAAAAAAAATCTATAAATATTTTTCCCATTCATAAGAACTTCTAATAACCATTTCCAGATTATTATACTTGGGTCTCCAGTTTGTCAAAGAAAGGAGTTTTTGATTATTAGCAACAAGCTCCATAGGATCTCCTGCTCTTCTAGGGGCTATTTCTACGCCAAAGTGTGTTTGAGAAACTTTTTTAACCGTCTCAATTACCTCTTTTACGCTATAGCCTTGATGATAGCCCACATTAAAGATCTCAGAAGTTTGGAATTTTGATAAATAAAAATAAGCCTCTAAATGCGCGTTTGCCAAATCGTTCACATGAATATAATCACGAATACAAGTCCCATCTTTTGTAGGGTAATCATTACCAAAGATATGAATTTTATCTCTTTTGCCTACTGCGCACTCACAAGCAACCTTAATAAGATGAGTGGCATTTTTATTTCTTTGCCCAAGCCTGGATACGGAATGACTAAATGAATTTTCCATGTTCGCTCCTGCTACGTTAAAATATCTCAAAGCAATATAATTAAAGTCATAAGCGCTACTGGTATCTGCTAAAATTTTTTCGCTCATCATTTTAGAAACACCATAAGGGTTGATAGGATCTAAGGGGACATTTTCATCTACAGGGATAAATTTCATATCCGGTTGTCCATAAACAGCTGCCGTAGATGAAAAAATAAAATTTTTCACCTTATATTGGACACATAGTTTTATGAGATTGATGGTATTTAGGGTGTTGTTTGCGTAATACAAAAGCGGATTCAAGATAGATTCGCCCACAATCAAAGAGGCGCTAAAATGCAACACGCAATCAAAATGGTGATTGGCAAATACATTTTCTAAATTTTTAAAATCTGATAAATCTAATTCCAACAATTGAACTCTCTCATGAAATTTTTCTTGGAGATACCTGAAATTTTCTATAAATCCTGTGCTAAAATTATCAATAATGCTCACAGTGCACGGGGTATTTTGCAAAAATTCTAAGGCAGTATGTGAGCCAATATACCCACTCCCTCCTGTAAATAAAAGATTCATTATGATTACTCCAAAATTGCAAGTATCAAAATTATAGCTAATTTATTATTTTAACAAAGACGGATCTAAGATGTTGTATTTGCTTAAGCAAAAATATAGTTAGTTATAATTTTCAAAATTTTGATAAAAATAAGGAATATATTATGGAATATATATTTGATACCAAATCTCTTACCATGTCAGTTCTCGTAACACCAAGTATGTCAAATTTCAACGGCGTCATGCATGGGGGAGAGTTGCTTAAAATGCTTGATCAGGTCGCCTATGCTTGTGCTACCAGATATTGTGGTGTAGGTGTGGTAACCTTGAGTGTAGAGAGTGTGATTTTTAAACACCCTATCCCAATTGGTTCATTCATTACTTTTTTAGCATCAATAAATTATACGGGGAGAACCAGTTGTGAAGTCGGGATTAAAGTCATTAGCGAAAATATTAAAGATAAATATGTTACACATTGTAATAGTTGTTATTTCACAATGGTAGCTGTTGAAAATGGTAAAACAGTGCCCATGCCGCAATTAGAACCACAAACCCCTCTAGAAAAGCAAAGATACCAAAAAGCCCTTGAAAGAAGAAAAGCAAGATTAAATAAATAAATCAATCTTTTTGACTATAAAGATTGATAAAAGCTTTGACTTCTTCTTCAATACTTTGATTGCCATAAAACTTTATCCTCAAATTTTGAGAACTTTTAGGGAAAAGACTTTGTGAGGGCAAAGTTTCAATAATGCCTTTGATGGCTATTTTTTTATTTTTAAAGGATAGTTTAATATAAGCATTCAAGGCATCCATTACGATTATAAAATCCTTTTTCTGAGAAATTCTCAAATTTTGTAACTCATATTCTTCTTGGATAAAACAATCAAATGTGTAAAGATAATATTTGATAGTAGCAATGCTTCTATTTCTTATAAATTTTTTATCAATATTTAATCCAAACAATAAGTTTTTGTCCTCTGCAATCAAAATGGACTGCATATAATCTTGCAAATTTAATACCCCATAAGTTTTGTCATGCAATTTTTCTTCTTCGAGCATAAGGACAAAATCTAAAAGATGATTGAGTTGATCATTAAGTTCTTTGATTTGTTCATGAGTCTTATTAAGAATATTTTTAGTGTCAATAATTTCAGAACTTTTTGTATTTAAACGACTTTCAAGTTCTTGTATATAGGCTTTTTGTTCATCAAGTTTTGTTTCTAAAATTTTTAATTGATTCTTATTCATTAAATATCCCATGTTGTACGCCCATACTGATTGCATTAAGATAGCTTTGAGTATTTGGACGATTTTTATAGGCTATATCATAAGCCACTCCATGATCTACAGATGTTCTTAATATCGGAATATTTAAAGTTACATTTATACTCTCATAAAAATATAATGCCTTAAGCACTGCCAAACCAACATCATGATACATACTGACAAAAAAATGATATTTTTCCCTATTTTTAGGACTAAATGCAGTATCCGGAGGAAATGGACCTACAAAAACCTCTTTTGCAATTATTTCATTGGCCAATTTTATAGCATTATCAATAATACTATCCTCGCTACCCATGACCCCATCATCGCCACAATGAGGATTGACTCCTAAAACAAGGGTTTTATTCATTTTTACACATTTATAAAGTTGTACAAGAAAATCAGTAAGTTCTCTGAATGATATTTTTGCACTCACATCTTTTAAGGGAATATGATCACTGAATAACGCAATAAACATTTCTTTACATCCTAACATCATGATAGCTTTTTTCTTAAATAATTTAGAAAGAACATCCGTATGCCCTACTTCTACAATATTAGCTAAATGCCATGCTTTTTTATGGATAGGAAGAGTGCAAATACTATGGACTTGTTTTGTTTGAGCAAGACTGCAGGCTTCTAAAAAGCTTGCATAACTATATTGACCACTTTTTGCTTCTAATTTTCCCGGAGAAATCGGAATAACACGAGCAGATGGCGGGGAAAATTCCATATTTTTTGGTAAATCAATATGCAAAATTTCACAAGCATTTTGAAGAATTTCTTGATGCACACAATAAATAGGATGACAAATATTTACAATGTTATTGTGTTCTAATAAAGCAATATGAGGTCCAACACCATTAATATCTCCAATAGAAATCGCAATTTTTTTCATTTAATAAGCTTTATCATATCTTCAATGGCTTTTTGAAGCCCTACAAAAATAGATCTTGCAATAATGCTTTGTCCGATATTCAATTCACTAATAGAATGAATTTTTGCAATAGCTCCTACATTACGATAATTAAGCCCATGTCCGGCAAAAACACCTAAAGAAAGTCCGGTTGCTAAAGAAGCACAATCATTAATCTCTTGAAGCGATTCTTTAAGCTTATTTTCCAAATCTTTTCTATCGAAATCATAGGCAAGAATTGTATTTTTTGTTCTTGAGAGATTAGAATGAAGCATCAAATCCAAATTTGCGTATTTGCCTGTATGAAATTCTACTCCATCTACACCCAATTCTTTAGAGGCAAGTGTTATAGATTTATCAGGATCTATAAAAACAACTGCTTTAATTTGATTTTTTTGAAACTCATGAATGATATTTTTAAGATTTGAGTGATTGATATCCAATCCTCCTTCTGTAGTAATTTCTTCCCTTTTTTCAGGAACAAGAGTAATTTTATAGGGCTTTTGCTTGCATAAAAATTCCACAATCCCATCATCACAGGCACACTCTACATTAATAGGCAAAAAACTTGATTGGATAATTCTTTCTACATCACTATCATGAATATGGCGTCTATCTTCCCTTAAATGGATAGTAATTTGATCCACACCGACATTCTTGGCGATAAAGACTGCCTCTAGCGGATCCGGATCGTTAATTTTTCTAGCTTCTCTAAGTGTAGCAATATGATCAATATTTAATCCCAAATTCATAAATTACCTCCATAAAAAAATAAAATTATAGTTTTTTTGAGTTTAAAACATATTATAATAAAGAATTAACGATTTTAGGAGTTTTTATGCCAACCAAACGATTAAACGGTTCTGAAATGCTTATAGAAGCTTTAAGATTAGAAGGTATAAAAGTTATTTTTGGATATCCCGGAGGAGCAGTTTTAAATGTCTATGATGAAATTTTTAAACAAAATTATTTTAGACATATTCTAACACGCCATGAACAAGGAGCAGTGCATGCTGCTGATGGTTACGCAAGAGCGAGTGGAGAAGTAGGTGTGGCTATTATTACTTCAGGTCCGGGTTTTACAAATGCGGTAACAGGAATTGCAACAGCTTATACAGATTCCATTCCTTTAGTAATTATTAGCGGTCAAGTCCCCATCAGTCAAATTGGCACAGATGCCTTTCAAGAAATTGATGCCGTAGGTATATCCCGTCCTTGCACGAAACATAATTTTTTGGTTAAAAATATTCAAGAATTACCCAGAATTTTAAAAGAGGCTTTTTATATTGCCAAAAGTGGGAGACCCGGTCCTGTGCTTGTAGATTTACCTAAAGATATTAGTGCCACTTATGGAGAATTTGATTATCCCCAAGAAGTTTCACTCAGAACTTACAAACCAACCACAAAGGGTAATTCAAGACAAATAAAAAAAGTTGTAGAAGCACTCAAAATAGCTAAAAAACCTTTATTTTATATCGGTGGAGGGGCAATAATTTCTAATGCAAGCAATATTATCCAACAACTCATAGAAAAGACTCAAATCCCTGCATTAGAAACTCTCATGGCAAGAGGAATTATTCCTGATAATCATCCTTGTTTGCTTGGAATGGTTGGTATGCATGGAACTTATGCAGCTAATATGGCAATGTATGAATGCGATTTATTAATCTCTCTTGGAGCAAGATTTGATGATCGGGTTACCGGAAAAGTAAGTGAATTTGCTAAATATGCCAAAATCGTTCATATTGATATTGATCCCAGTTCAATTGGTAAAATAATCGATGTAAATTTTCCTATAGTTGGTGATCTAAAAAATGTTTGTAAAGATATTTTACATTTCATTGAAGAAAGTGGGGGTTATGATAAAAATATTATCAAAGAATGGAGAGATTTGCTTACTAAATATAAAACTACTCATCCCCTCAAATACAATGATTCCTCAGAAATTCTCAAACCTCAATGGGTAATTAGCAAAATTGGTGAAATTCTAAAAGATAAAGCACTTGTTGTCACAGATGTAGGGCAGCATCAGATGTGGGCAGCACAATTTTATCCCTTTAACTTTCCCAGACAATTTATTACAAGCGGGGGATTAGGGACGATGGGATTTGGTCTGCCGGCAGGCATGGGAGCCAAACTTGCCAAAGAAAATAAAATTGTAATCAATATTACAGGTGATGGATCTATTTTGATGAATATCCAAGAATTAATGACTTGTGTAGAGCAAAAAATTCCCGTTATTAATGTAATATTAAATAATAATTATTTAGGAATGGTAAGGCAATGGCAAAGTTTCTTCTATGAAAATAGATTTTCTCATACAGATTTATCCTTACAACCTGATTTTGTCAAACTTACAGAAGCTTTTGGAGGAAAAGGTTATCGCATAGAAACAAAAGAAGAGTTTGAAGAAGCCCTCAAAGATGCCATCCATTCAAATATCCCATGTATGCTTGATGTTGTTATCGATAGAATGGAACATGTTCTTCCAATGGTTCCGGGTGGCGCTCCATTAAATAAAATGATATTAGAATAAGGAATAAAAATGGAAAAGCGAAGAATAATCTCTGTAACCGTAATTAATGAACATGGAGTTTTATCAAGAATATCAGGGCTTTTTGCAGGAAGAGGTTATAATATTGAATCACTCACAGTAGCCCCTATCCCTGAAACTGACTTATCTCGCATAACAATAGTTACTAACGGGGATGCAAAAATATTAGAACAAATCATTAAACAACTTCATAAATTAATCCCGGTCTTAACAGTAACAGAAAATGAAGATTTTTTAGAAAAAGAAATGGCACTCATAAAAATCCCCATTGAAGAAGATATCGCGAGTATTGAAGTACTATGTAGAGCTTATAGCGGTCATGTAGCTAATGCTAACGAAAAATATATTATCGTAGCCATAACAGATAAACCCTACCGCATCACAAGTTTTTTAAAAGCAATCAAAAGATTCAACCCTAAAGAAATAATTCGAAGCGGTGTTGTAGCCTTAGAAAGATATTAATAACATATACAACTATTTTTAGATACAATATTAAGTATTACATAGATGTGAATAAATGTGAAAACAAAATCAAAATTTTTCACACCAAAAATTCCTTAATTATAAGCTTTTTGGTATAGTTTTCACTATTTCACTTAAACTTACTATATGTTACTAAATTTATTAAAATAAAGGAAAACAAATGAAACTCACTCTAAGCAAAAATAACTTTGAAATAGTTTTAAACAATTTCCAAGCATTCTTAGATAAAAAAGATTCTTCCCAAATTACCTCACACATCTATCTGGAAATCATAGACACAAAACTTTTACTCAAAGCTACTGATTATGAAATTGGAATTGAATCAAAAATAGATATAAACAAAAAAGATTCTGACGGAAATGCTACTGTAAACGGCAGAAAAATCCTTGAAATTGTCAAAAGACTTAAAGATGGAGAAATTATCCTCGAAACTGATAATGAATCCCTACATATCAAACAAGGAAAATCAAAATTCAAACTCCCCATGTTTAATGCCTCAGAATTTCCGGAACTCCCGGAATTCAACGAAAACTCAAAAATAAACATTGAAGCTTCAAAATTCATCCACTCTATCAAAAAAATCAATCCTGCCATAGAAAATAGCAATCAAAAACCGGAATTAGGGGGAGCTTTTCTTGATATTAAGGAATATTCCTGTAACTTTGTAGCTACAGATACCAGAAGACTTGCAATCATGAAACATGACACACAATCTATTGAAAAATTATCTATTATCATTCCTAAAAAAGCTATCACTGAAATCTTAAAATTATTTTATGATGAATTTGAAATCTTTTATAACCAAACCCAACTTATTATCAAAACAGTCCATTATACTTTTTATACAAAGCTTATTAATGGTAAATACCCTGATTATGAAAAAATTATTCCCAAAAACCTCAAAAATGAAATAAAACTTCCAAAAGATATTATTACAGATTCTATCCGACTTATTAACTCTCTTTCTAATAATATCAAACTTATTATTAAACCAAGTGAAATTATATTTGAGTCTATTAGTGATGAAAGTTCTGAAACAGCAACAACACAAATAGAAATTAACACAGGTATTGATTCTGAAATTAGCATTGGAGCTAATTCAAAATATATACTTGATTTTCTCTCTCAAATAGAAACTTCAGATTTTTATCTTTGTCTTAATGAACCAAATACACCTTTTATTCTTAAAAATGAAAATTTCTTAACAATTATTATGCCAATCATATTCTAAAAACGGAGCTAATATGGAAGAAAACAAAAAAGAATACGGTGCAAGCAACATAAAAGTCCTTAAAGGACTTGAAGCTGTTAGAAAACGACCGGGTATGTATATTGGAGATACAAATATCAATGGTTTGCACCATATGATCTATGAAGTTGTTGATAATTCAATTGATGAAGCAATGGCAGGGTATTGTGATAATATCAAAATTACACTCACACAAGAAGGGAGTACTATTGTTGAAGACAATGGGAGAGGTATCCCTGTAGATATGCATCCAACAGAAAATCTTCCTGCTGCTACAGTCGTACTTACAGTTTTACATGCCGGGGGTAAATTTGATAAAGATACTTATAAAGTATCCGGAGGGTTGCATGGTGTAGGAGTTAGTGTTGTAAATGCACTTTCCAAACATTTAATAATGACAATCAAAAAAAATGGCAATATATACCGACAAGAATTTTCTAAAGGTATTCCTCAAACACCTCTAGAGATCATCGGAACAACCAAAGAACATGGAACAACTATAGAATTTTTCCCTGATGGAGAAATTATGGAAATTCTAAATTTTGATTCTGAAGTTTTAATCAAACGATTCAAAGAGATGGCTTATCTCAATCAAAATGTAACCATCCATTTTAAAGATGAAAAAACACAACAAGAAGAAAAATTTCATTTTGAAAATGGACTTTATCAATTTATCGAAGATATTAATAAAAAACCTTTTATTTCTCAAATTATTACATTTGATGCAAATGAACAAGAAACTGAAATAGAAATTGCTTTAGCTTATAATGAAAGTTATGAAGAAAAAGTTTTAAGCTTTGTTAATAATATACGTACTCCTGATGGAGGAACTCATGAAGCAGGTTTTCGAGCAGGGTTAAGTCGTGCTATCATAAACTATATTGATACTCATGCAAATGCAAGAGAAAAAGATAATAAAGTTACAGGTGATGATATTCGTGAAGGACTTATCGCTATTATTTCAACAAAAGTTATGGAACCTCAATTTGAAGGACAAACAAAAGGTAAATTAGGGAGCTCATTTGTAAAACCTATTGTACAAAAATTAACTTATGAAAAATTATCTAAATTTTTTGAAGAAAATCCAAATGATGCTAAAGCAATCATGCAAAAAGCTTTACTTGCAGCCAGAGGTAGGGAAGCAGCTAAAAAAGCCAGAGAACTTACCAGAAAAAAAGAAGGTCTTTCTGTAGGGACATTACCCGGAAAACTTGCAGATTGTCAAAGCAAAGATCCCTTAGAGTCTGAAATTTATCTTGTAGAAGGTGATAGCGCGGGAGGTTCAGCAAAACAAGGTAGAGATAGAGTTTATCAGGCTATATTACCTTTAAGAGGCAAAATTTTAAATGTTGAAAAATCCAGACTTGATAAGATTTTGAAATCTGAAGAAATCAAAAATATGATCACAGCCTTTGGTTGTGGAGTTGGAGATGAATTTAATCTTGAAAAGCTTAGATATCACAAAATCATCATTATGACAGATGCAGATGTTGATGGAAGCCACATTCAAACTCTTTTAATGACATTTTTTTATCGTTATCTCAAACCTCTTGTACAAAACGGTCATATTTATATTGCTCAACCTCCACTTTATCGCTTTAAAAAAGGTAAAAAAGAAATTTATCTTAAAGATGAAAAATCTTTATCTGAATTTTTAATTGAAAATGGGATTGAAAATTTTAAATTCGATGGGATTGGAACAAAAGAACTTTTGGAAATTTTAAAATATATTTCTCATTATCGCTTTACTTTGAAAGAATTAGAAAAACGTTATGCAATGATAAGTGTTATAAGATTTTTAATTGAAAATAGAGAATATATTTCACTTAGTTTTGAAGAAATATATCAAAAAATAGAAATATTTTTAAGTTCAATTGAATGTAATATTTTGAATAAAACAATTAGAGATGATCAAATCATGCTTTATATTCAAACAAAAACCGGATTAATTGAACTTATTATTAATGAGGATTTATTTGTTGATAATTTCTTTGAAGAGGCATATTTTATTTATAACAAAATTAGAGAAAGAAATCTTGAATTTTTAAAACACAAAGATCCTATTGCTTTACTTGAAGAAATTGAAGAATCTGCTAAAAAAGGTGCTTATATTCAGAGGTATAAAGGTCTTGGAGAAATGAATCCTGAACAATTATGGGAAACAACAATGACCCCTCAAAATCGCACTCTTTTAAAAGTTACTTTACCTGATGAACAAAAAGCTGATGAAATTTTTACACTATTTATGGGTGATGAAGTAGAACCTAGAAGAGAATATATTCAACTCCATGCTAAAGATGTCAGACATTTAGATGTATAAAAAATTTAAAACAAAGGAATAAGGTGGAAGGACCAAATATTTTTTTAGAAATTGTTACGAATATCAATGTTATTTTTTATATTTTAGCTTATTTAGTAGGGGGTATCCCTTTTGGACTTCTTTTAGTTAAAATTTTTTATAAAATTGATATTCGAAAGATTGGTTCAGGGAGTATTGGAGCAACAAATGTTTATCGTGCCATTAAAGATAATGATGTAAAAAAAGCCAAAATATTCTCATTTTTAACTATTCTCCTAGATGCGATCAAAGGGCTTATTGTTATCCTTTTTGCAAAACTTTTTGGACTTAGCTATGAAACACAATGGATGATTGCTATTATGTCTATTTTAGGACATTGTTATAGCCCTTATTTAAATTTTACAGGTGGAAAAGGTGTATCTACAGCAATTGGTTCTGTAATATTATTGATGCCTATGGAAGGTATTTTAGGACTTATTGTTTGGGGAATCATAGGCAAAGTATTAAAAGTTTCCTCACTTTCTTCATTGTTGGGTGTTTTGAGTGGGGTTGGATTTACTTTTGTGATCCCTTATATAATTCCCCTACCCCCTTCAATTTCAATTATTGCTCAAATTGGCACACACACACCTGTAGTAATCATTGGAATTATTATTTTATATACTCATATCCCAAACATAATGCGTTTATTTAAAGGTGAAGAAAAAAAGGTTCTTTAACTTATGCAATTTACATTGATTATTCAGGATTTAAAACTCAAAATCATCATAGGAATATTAGAATCTGAAAGACTCATTCCCCAAGAAATTCTTCTTGAGGGTAAAATCACTTATGAATATACACATTCTAATTTTGTTGATTATATAAAGATAAAAGATTGTATTAAAAAACTTTTGGAAAACAATCAATACCAACTTTTAGAAGAAGCATTATTGGATATTATAGAAAAATTGAAAGATCATTTTCAATCAATTCAATCTATAAAATTGTCTTTAAAAAAACTAAAAATCACTCCTGATTGCACTGTTGGAGTCGAAATAAATCATTCTTTTTAAGCTTATTTTTAGCAATTATTATGATAATAGCTATTATGATTAAACGTCAAAAAATAATATCAAAAGAAGGATTAAAATGTTTCAAAAGACAGGTTTTATTGCGAGTATATCTTTAGTTTTGTGCGTGAATCTATTTGCAGATGATATGCAAGATTATACATTGGATAAAGTAACAACAACAGGGGATAAAGAATTTCAGTTTAATAATAAAGATTTTATTAATAGTAAAGATTTGTCAGAAAGACAAGCAAATAGTATGTCAGATGTGTTTGCTACACAACCTGATGTGAATGTAGGTGGCGGGGGAATGATGGCACAAAAGATCTATGTTAGAGGTATTGAAGACAGATTATTGCGTGTTACTATTGATGGAGCAGCCCAAAATGGAAATGCTTTTCACCATCAAGGTAACACAGTTATTGATCCGGGTATGTTAAAAGAAGTTGAAATTACAAAAGGAGCAGCGAATGCCTCAGCCGGCCCGGGAGCTATAGCAGGAGCAATATCCATGACAACAAAAGATGCTTCTGATTTGTTAGAAAAAGGGCAAAAATTTGGTGCTTATTTTAAAAGTTCATTTTATACAAACTTTGGTCTTCGTGAAAATGCAAGTGTTTATGGTAGGATTGGCAAGCATTTTGATGCTTTGGTTTATTATGTTCACCAAAATATTTTTTATTATCGAAATGGAGAACATACTTTTAAAAATCTTTTCCATCCTACAGAAGAAGATAAAGTATTAGGATCAAATTCTCAACAAAATAACGTCTTAGTCAAGGCAAATGCCTATATTAATGAAAAAGACAAATTAGCTTTTACTTATAATTTAACCCGTGATAATGCAACAAGACCTTTTCGGGCTAATGTTACCAACCCTTCTGCTGCATCCCAAGAGGATGGAGTGAATTTTGCCCAAGAGTTGTTTCACCATGTAGATAGTAATAATAATATTGTTTTAGAATATGATCATAAAGGTGGAGAAAACTTTGGGAGTCCTAAAGTTAAGCTTGATGCCTATGGAAGTATCCGAAATATTCATCTCACACCTTTATTTAATCCTATGACTGCCAAAGCCCTTGATGGAAAATCACTTTCAGAAGCTGATCCTGAAGGAAGTACGCCAAGAAATATCTTTTTGAACAATTCCGGGGTAGATTTAAAAATAACCCATCCCATTGCAACTAATTATAGCAATACTCTTGATTATGGACTTAATTTTCAAAATATGACTGTAATGGATAAAGATCAAAAAGAAATTAATGAGGCTTTAGGAAGAGGAAAAGAAGTTAGCAATATTGTTGGTGGCTATGTTCAAGCAAATTATTCATTTTTAAAATCTTTGACTATAGGGGCAGGGACAAGATATGATGTTTATGTTTATGATGATAAAAATTGGCAACGCCATACTACACAAGGCTTTAGCCCAAGTGTGGCTATTCTCTACAACCCGGTTCAGACTGTGGATTTGAAACTTTCTTATGCTTATGTAACACGTGGAGCACTTCCCGGAGATGCTTTACTTCTTGATTCAGATGTAAAGATTGATAAACATCTAAAATCTGAAAAAGGTCAAAATGTAGAATTTGATGCAGATTGGACATCAGAATATTTCAGCTTACGTGGGGCTGTGTTTTATCAAGTTATCGCAGATTTTATCAATAGTTATGGAGTTGTGCATGAAACAGCCAATACTTCTGAAGAAATAACCGATAGAGGATTGCGAGAAAATATGAAAGATAAAATCAATATTTATGGTTATGAACTTGGAGCGACTTTTAATTATGGGAATTTTTTAGCATCTGTAGGATTCTCCAGAAGTTATCCTACCGTAAGAGGCAGATTGATTTCAGATACTTATGAACTTGGAGCAACAACAGGGAACAATTATATTTTGAAATTGGAATATAATTTTACTTCCATTGGTCTTGATTTGCAATGGTTAAGTCGATTTGTGCAAGATTTGAGTTATGATGGTTATGATATTTATAATGAAGATTTTAGTCATGTTCATAAAGCCGGTTATGGTGTGCATAATATCTTTATCAATTATACTCCAACCAAAATTAAAGGTTTAACTTTCTCAATCGCACTCAATAACCTTTTTAATAAATTTTATATTGATCAAACCTCTCCTTTAAAAGTAGAAGCTGATGGTAAAGCTAGTGATTCTATTAACCAGGTTAGAAAAGCACTTGCGCAACCGGGCTTTGATGGAAGATTTGAAATTTCTTATAAATTTTAATTTGCTTGATTGTAAGAGTGAATTTTTAAGCATTAAAATAGACCAAAAATGATTTAAAATATCTTGAAATGATACAAACAAATGGTTATAATATTAATATAAATAATATTAATTAATTAGAACTAATGTTTGTAATATTTCCGGATTAAATGAAAAATATTCAGAAGAGATATTTGTATATAATAAAATTCAAAAATAATTTTATTATATTATGAGATGAATTTTACGATATTTTAATATCATAAAATTATTTTTGGTGATAATAATGAATTTATGGACTCAATTAAGTATTCAATATGCAAATCAAAGAAATTATTTAGATGAATTATTCAAAGTTTATCCGACTATTCCGGATGGTATTAGAGATATTAATAAAGATAATTGGAATTTTGTTGAACAATATTTTAATGAAAAAAATAATACAAAATTAATACAATCATTACTCAATTTTGAATTATTCCCGATAAAAGATTCTTATATCGCTTATTTAAAAAGAGATAAATCCGCTATAAAAAGAAATCCTGAAACTATAAACAGATTAGCCGGGCGTATATAACATGGGATTATCTAAAATATTAGAGAAGTGTTGTGAGCCAAAAGAGACCAACAGACAAATTGGACCATTATTTAAAAGATGGATAAACAAAGGTCTTTTAGGTGTTCCTGTATTAAAATTGAATGATTTTATACATACAAAACAAAATGCTATTTTGGATGCAACTGATAATGAAATGCAAATATGGGCGCTTAAACATGTTAATTATTCTAGAGATAAAGGCTTAGATTTTGTTGGGAGATTTAATAATAAATATGTTATAGGTGAAGCAAAGTTTTTAACTGATTTTGGGGGACATCAAAATGCTCAATTTAATGATGCTCTAGACACAATAACAACAAAAAATATTGATGCTATAACAGTAGCTATTTTGGATGGTGTTCTTTATATACCAGGCAAAAATAAATTATATAAATCTATAACAGAAAAATATTGCGAATATAATATACTTAGTGTATTGGTACTCAATGAGTTTTTATTTTCTTTATAAAGTAATCTTTTTATGTTTTTAAATTTTATGAATAGAAAGAAGATTGAGGATATATTAAAACCGGACTTGACTATTAAGGATAGCATCCCTGTCCTTAGAGAAAAAGCAAATAAGTTATTTTTTGGTGATAATATTTCTGCATTAAAAATTTTATTATATGAATATAATATGCATAATAAAATAGATTTAATTTATATAGATCCGCCTTTTGCAACCAATACAGTATTTAAAGCAGATAACAATAAAGCGAACACAATCAGTATGCCCAATAAAGGCAGTATTGCATATGAAGATACCATTATAGGCGATGAATTTTTAGAATTTATGAGGGAAAGACTAATTTTAGCTAAAGAATTATTATCAAATAAAGGCTCTATATATTTACACATTGATTACAAGATTGGACATTATATAAAAATATTAATGGATGAAATATTTGGTAGTCATAATTTTAGAAATGATATTGCCAGAATCAAATGCAATCCTAAAAATTTTAAGAGAAAGGCATATGGCAACATTAAGGATATGATTCTGTTTTATTCTAAAACAAAAGATAATATTTGGAATCAACCTTATCTTGAATATACTAATGAAGATATTCGTAGGCTTTATAAAAAACAAGATAAAAATCATAGACATTATACTACAGTTCCTTTGCACGCACCGGGAGAAACTAAAAATGGTTTGACATCACAACCTTTTAAGGGAATATTACCCCCATCAGGAAGACATTGGCGTTGTTCTCCGGAAGAGTTAGAAGAATTAGATAAAAAAGGTTTAATTGAATGGTCAGGAACAAACAATCCAAGAAAAATTATTTATGCAGATGAACGGATAGGTAAAAAAATGCAAGATATCTGGGATTTTAAAGATTCTCAATATCCCCAATATCCGACTGAAAAAAACTTGGATATGTTACGAAAAATTATTAAAACATCTTCAAATAAAGATAGTATTATTTTAGATTTTTTTTGTGGTTCAGGAACAACACTTGTTGCAGCTGAAGAATTATCTCGTCAATGGATTGGCATCGATAAATCACCCAAAGCAATAGAAATAACTCAAAAAAGACTACAATTTTTATTAAATATTTATTCCCGTGAAATTCAATTTATTGATATTACCAAGTCAATTGATTAAATATTTAGGTATAAAATCTTTTTGTAATTTCTTTAAAAATTTGATTAAAATCAGCTTTTTGTAACTCAAAAAATTTTTTATAATCACTTCTGGAAATATTTTTACCATTCCATTTTAGAGCAATAATATTTTTAACAGCTTTACATAAACTTAAGGGATCTTTAAAGTGTTCCATCAAAGAATTATCTAATAAATATCTATCATGGAATAAAAATAAGGATCGTGTAGAAATTGTCGGAATACCTAAATAGCAAGCTTCTAGATTCATCGTCCCTCCCCCTCCGATCAATATATCAATAAAGGGATAGAATTGATTTGGAAATAATTTTTCTTCAATGATAAAAACATTTTTCAAATTTCCAAATTCTTTTTTTAAAATATCACTTTCATACCTGGGCATGATGACAATATTTGCATCGATGCAAGTATTTAGTAAATAAATACTTTCATAAATAACAGAAAGTTTTTTATCAACATAATGGGCTTTATATTCTTCTTCGCGGACTAAAATTGTAGGGCGTGTGGTAGGGATGGCATATTTTTCTCTAAAATCTTTAGCAGGTTTTAAATCATTGAGCCACAAGGCAACATCAATAAAATCATAAGAAATAATATTTTTTGATGCTATGCCCAATGAAGTATAGCAAACCTCCGGAACAATAAATGGACGAAAAATAAGTGAGCTTAGCGGAAGAGTCAGTCTTGAAAGCAAAGTGATTTTTTCGAGTGCAAAATAATCGTCTCTCAAAGGAGTATCAGAAAATTGGATAATAGGAATTCCCAGTCCATAGGCAGTTTGAGTGCCATCAACACTTGCCCCGGTGATAAATAATTTTGGTAGTTGTGTTTTTTCAAAAATCTTTAGAAATCCTTCTTGCCTTTGGAGTCTTGAGTGAAATTTACCCAATAGGGTTTCCCCGCCATACCCTCCAACAGGGATATTTTCTATATCAAAAATTTCTAAAAGTTTGGCACATTCATTATAACCTTCACTTTTTCTGGTGGTGATAAGAATTTTATCAAGTTGTTTTAACTTTGGGATTAGAGAGTGAAAAAAAAGTACATATTTAGGATCGATGATGTCTAACCAAATCAAAATTCAAAATCCCCATCTTGAACGCCTTTATTCATGCTTTCATAAACAGATTTGACATAGTCTTTTCTTGTTTTGCACTCTATAATTTTTTCACATTTAAAACAAGATTGAATATTTTTTTGGTTTTGGCAATCTTTTAGAATTTGAATTTTTTCTTCAAGTTTTTTTTCCCAAATGTCTTGAGGATTTTGTATTTCACTCATAAGTTTTTCTCACTTCATTGATTTCCTCAGAAGAGCCAAAAAAGCATGGTGTGCTTTCATGCAAACTTTTTATTTCGAGATCAAGCAATCGAGTTTTCCCATCAATAGCTTCTCCTCCTGCTTTTTCATAAATAAAAGCAAAAGGAAAAACTTCAAAGAGTTTCCTAAGTTTGCCTTGAGGTGCATTTAATGTTGCCGGATAACTAAATAGCCCGCCTCCTTTGATAAGTATTTGGTGTAAATCAGGCACCATACCTCCTGAGTACCGTAATCTATAACCTTTTTCAAAAAGTGAATAAACCAGATTTTTATGAGCGTTGCTCCAGTCTTTTTGTGTGCCCCCAGGAGCATTAATCTTCCCTTTTTGATTGAGTTTGAGAGACTTTTTTTCTTCCCAAAAATCACCATTATAGATAAAATAAGAGAGAATTTTATCTGCAAATACAAGCTCAAGCCTAGGTCCATAAACAACATAAGCAGCCCCTATGATTTTGGCTGCTTCAAAATCCCCCTCATAGATTCCAAATATGCTCCCTACGCTAAGATTTGAATCAATAATTGAAGATCCGTCCAGGGGATCATAAGCTATTAAATAAGAACCATTTTTTTTATAGATAGCCTCAATTTTTTCTTCACTGCAAATACCTCGCACACATTCAAGACCTAGAAGTTTGGTTTCAATGATTTTATCTGCTTTGACATCTATGTCTAGTTGTGTATCCCCGCTTGGATTCACGCCGGCTAAATAATCTGTAGAATTTGTTTTCAATATTTTTTGAATTTCTAGGGCGCATTCTTGAAATATAGGGATAAAATCTCTCATGATTTTTGCTCCAAAATTTTTAATTAAATTATATCTTATTGGTATTTATGATATGCTTTAAAATCTGATTTTAAGAGGTTTTATATGCTGGTTGCTCCAAGTATTTTGTCAGCAGATTTTTTAAATTTAGGCTCTGAAGTGCAAGCTGTTTGCAGGGCAGGATGTGATTATGTCCATATTGATGTTATGGATGGTCATTTTGTGCCCAATTTGACTATTGGACCTTTGGTAGTCCAAAAGGTAGCTCAGATTGCTTCTAAGCCCTTGGATATACATCTTATGGTAGAAAATGTTTCATCTTTTGTAGATATGTTTATCCCGCTAAATCCTGAATTTATTAGCATTCATTTTGAAGAAGAAAAGCACCTCCATCGTATGATTGCTCATATTAGAAATTCTAACATACGTCCTAGTGTGGTTTTGAACCCTCATACAAGCGAAGAGGGACTTAAATATATTCTTGAAGATATTGATATGGTCTTGATAATGAGTGTGAATCCCGGATTTGGAGGGCAGCAATTTATCCCAAATATTTATAAAAAAATTCAAAATATCAAAAATATGATTATTCAGAAAAATCCAAATTGCTTGATCGAAGTTGATGGGGGAGTTAATGATAAAAACATTGCTTTATTAAAACAATCAGGGGTAGATATGGTAGTAGCAGGGAGTTATATATTTGGTAGTGATAATTATGAAAAGGCAATTTTCTCTTTGCGATGAATTATAATCGATTGTATGACAAGCTTAAATTTTCTCCAATACCAAAAGTGGAATTTTTGAATTATATTGCAAACATTATAGGTTTATGCGAGGATTTTAATGTAGAGCTAGAGATACTCAAAGCCTCAGGATTTCCCCTATTAGAAGAAGATAAGGTGATTTCTTTGAGCACCAAGAAGATCCAATGGCAAGAACAAATTTTTTGTTTTGTTGATATTGAAACAACAGGTTCTAAACCCAAAGATTCTTCAATGATTGAAATTGGAGCTTTAAAATATAAATACGGACAAATTATTGATCGTTTTGAAAGCTTTGTGTATGCCAAAGAAGTGCCTGAGAAAATTGTAGAACTTACCGGGATTACGGCTAAAACTATTGAAAATTCTCCTCATGCAAAAGAAGTTCTAAAAAAATTTAGAAGTTTTTTGGGGGATAGTATATTCGTAGCACATAATGTGAATTTTGATTATGAATTTATGAGCTATCATATGAATGAAATTGGGTTAAATTATATTCTAAATCCTAAATTATGCACGATTGATTTGGCACGTAGAACTATTCTCTCCCCTAGATATTCTTTGGCATTTCTCAATGCCTTTTTAGGAATCAATACGCCCATTTCTCATCGTGCCTATGCAGATGCCCTCACAGCCTTAAGGGTTTTTGAAATATCTTTAGAATGTCTGCCCTCATGGGTAAATACCACACAAGATTTGCTTGATTTTTCTAGAGGTAAAAAAAAATAGTTTTTTATTTTATTTCATTAATTGGGATTGGTATTATTAATAATGCCAATCCCAATGTTGGCTTTGTTTGAGATATATTGATAATTTAAAAGATTTGAGAATATAAATATAATTACACTTTTATTGGTTCTTATTTTTCCCATCTCTTTGAATCATGTCAGATTTTTCATAGGATTAGGTAGGGTTATGTCATTATTTATGGAAGAGTTTCAAAAACAACTTTCAAAAAAGGATAAAATTATACAAAAGAGTCAAAATTTTATCTGTGGGGGAGTTTTTTTAAAAAAATATTGGGAAAATGATTTGTTCGCGGCAGCTGTAAAGGCCGGATACAATGTGCAAATAAAAAACATTCATGAGCGCGATTTTGCTAAAAAAAACTTAAAAAAGGCTTTTATTAAGGCAGATGAGAGCTTTAATTCGGAATCTTTGGCTAAAAACCTGTTTGAGTCTTTGATAAAAGAACCTAAAGAGATCATAGGGTTTGGGGTTAAAGGAAAATATAACGAAGCACGAGCATTGAAAATTTTTAGAACAAGAATACCCGAAGCCGGCACCCCCAAGTTATCTCTCCCTAAAATAAAGGGCTATGGGATATATGACAACCGATCCCTCCAAGTTCATCTTAAGGGTAAGGGGATGTGTTTTTTGGGGTATGCTAAACGAAGGAGATTTGGGGTCAGTTTTTCAGATGATATTGATTTTAGAGGTTATGGGGCTTATGGGTTTAAGAGGGAGTTTAAGGGACTGGAGATTGAGAGAGTAGCCCTTGATGGTTTTTATTTACCAAATGTCAAAAAAGGAGTTTTTGATGTTTGGATAAATAGTGCCGAGAAGATTCTGATTTTTGACAGGTTGTAATAAAAAGCAAGAGATGGGGAGTGAGGGGGATGATTTTAAAAATAGGGTTAAGTTGGGGATAAAATAAATCCTTGATTTTTGTATTGGATCTAAAATAAAGCAGATACAGAATTAAAAAAGAGCTTAATTTTAAGCTTAATTTAATTCTAATTTTTGCCATATAAAACAGAAGTGAGCCCCTCACTTCGATTTTAAGTTTCAAATCACTTCAGTTTTATGTGGCAATTTACAGATTAAACATGGGTAATGTTTAAAATTAGATATTTTTTGCATCCCGATAGAGAGAAAGTGCTTTATAGAAGGATATATGGGTTAGTGTAATAATTGTTTGAGGATAGAATCCAGTTTCTTTTGATTGTTTTGCATATGGAGTGTTTTAGCAGCTTTATGCGAGTTTTGTTTATAGTATTTGATGTCGCTTGTTTGTAGGTTGTTGATAGTTGCTGCAATATTTTTGGGTTTGAAATCTTTGGTGATGATACCATTTTTAAAGGTTTTTATAAATGGTATCATTTCAATATTGGGGGTGATGAGAAGACCTAAGCGCGCTTGAATATATTCGAAGAATTTATTTGGAAGGGCATGTTTTAGGTTGAAAGTTGTTGGGGAGAGAGCATAAAGACCTAAATCATAAGTTGCGCTAAAAGGAATGATATCTTCAAAATTTACAGGGGGAATAATGGCAATTTTTTTTCCACGCAATTGTCTTTTTTTGAGTATTTTTTTTAAATATTTTAGATAGTCATCATCTGTATTGATAAGCATCAAATCAAGACAAAATCGATCTTGAAGATCATCAATAATTTTAATCATATTTTCAATTTTTCTATTAGGATTAGCCGCCCCATGATAGATGATTTTGATATGTTTGGGGTCAATGAGGCTTGGAGAGAGAGAATGATATTTTGGGAGGGAATAAAATAGCTCACAATTAACCCCGTAATCTTTTTTATATCTTTCTTGGAGTCCTTTTGATACGGTGATAATAGCATCACATAGGGGAAGATATTGCCTACAAAGATAATCATTGAATGGAGCAAAAAGTAATTTCCATCTAAGGTTGGTGCTATTTTGGGCCGGATAAAATTCTCTGGCATCAAATAATACTTTGGCATTTTTTTTATAAGCCAGTACAATAGGAAGCAAAACAAGATCATGGCAAATAATGATGTCAAAACAATAAGTATTTAATATTTTAACAATTTCTAAACGATTGGGAGTATAAATAAGCTCTTGCCATTTTTTAAAGAATACATTTTTGTAGAGTGCAGATTCTTCAACAAAATTTCGTTTTTTAAAAGCAGGGTAGCTAAAAACTTTTACATTTTCTATAGGGGAGGCTTGAATGCCCATTGCATAGACTTGATATTTGAGTTTTAAAAGTTCAATGACGCGCTGAGGTCTTGGGTTAGTGGCGGGATTAGCAGCGCAAAGAACAAGAATTTTGGGCATTAAATTACCTTTTGAGAGCGTGAAAATAAAATATTTTTGTCCCTTGTTTAAAATGTAATTCAAAAATATCAAGGAATTTTATTAAGTGATTATAGCGATGTTTGATTTGAGTAATATTTTCAAAGATCCTAATATGTCCTTGTGAATAAAAATTTGGTACAGAAGCAATGATATGAGTATGAGATGGGATTTGCCGTAAAATCTCTAAGTCTTTGTTGATATGTTCTAAGACTTCAAATAGACAAATATGAGTGTGAGGTTTTTTAATATTAACACTTGAAAAAATATCTTCTTGTATAAAATATTCTTTCCAATGGGGGGTTTTGTTTTGAGCCATTTTGATGGCTTGGGGGCTAAAGTCAATGCCTATATATTTTGGGATATTTTTTTTGTAGAGCATATTTGCAAATATGCCATTCCCACAGCCTATATCAAGCACATCTACCTGATGAATACCATAGTTTTCTAAAATCTCATAAGCGAACTTCCAGCCCGGATAATAAATATTTTCTTGATAATCTTTAGTATAAATCTCACTTGAGAGATACAAGTTATCATAAAATTTAGAATCTTTATCGGGCTTATGCGCATGTTTGTATGCTTCTTTAAGCAATTTTTGTAAATGATGTAAATAAAAGCTATCCTCTAAGAGATTGTGTATAAAGCTATTTTGAGTTTGAAAATATTTTTTAATGGAATTCTCCAACCAATAAAAAGCATAAAAACATTGTTGATAAATACGTATTTTTGTTTTTGGGATATTTAAAAGAAGTAATTTTTCAATAAATAATTTTTGTAAGGATTTTTTAGCTACACAAATGATAATAATATCACATGTTTTTAATGAGTTTTTATCATGACATATTAAAGAATGGGTAGAAAAATCATCATAAATGCAACAATTACTCATGCCTACATCTTTGCTCAATTTATAAAAATTTTTGCCTATTTGACCAAACCCAAATATACCAATTTTAGGCATGATTTTGAATTGCCCTCAAGAAAGAATGGATGCCTTTGATTTGGAGTATGTGATCATAGATTCTTCTGATGAGCAATCTATTGGCAGATAAATTTTGCTTCTCTTCTTGTGAGATTTTTAAAATATTCAAAGCTTTGTTAAGATAATCATCTCTATCAAAAGCAATGCAAGATATATCTTCTATCCAGATTTTTTTCAAAAAATCTAAAGTAATTTTTTCTTTTTTGCATTCTTCTTGGATGATTTGATTGTTTTGTTCTATCCATTTTTCCAATCTATCTTTGCGTTCTTGCTTATCTTCTTTAGAAAGATTGAGAATAATGCCTCCTTTTGCGTTAAATTCGACTTTGCTTTCGCCTTGTTGCATAGGGAAACTATCCGGCCAAAAATCAATAATATGCCCATATATTCTACTATCTACATAGCCCGGAAAGAAAAATCTATGAATAATATGGGGATCTAGAGAAATAATTTTTTGTTTGATTTCATATACATTTCCATTCCCACAGGCTAAAAAGATAGTATTAGGATTTTTTTGCATGATGGTTATGATGGTCTGAAGATAAGCCAAAGAGTCTATTTTGGTCAATCTGCCTATGACTCCTAAAATAATTTTGTGAGGGGGGTATTTATCTCTTTCTTTATTGATTAGATCTTGGGGCACATAAGGATCGTAAAAATTTTTGTCCATATGGACGCCGATGCCTACAAAATTATAGCCTGCATAGGATACATAAGGGGCATTGCCACAAATATGGGTCATTCTAAGGTCAATTTGAGGTAAATCATAAACAAAATTACCATGACTCCAGAAAATTTGCATAGGGGCTGCTCTTGAAGCAAGAATAAAATCACTGATTCCATACCCGTTATTAGGACTGATAAGTATATCTGTTTTATCAGCTATAATTGCTTCTCGAATACTTAAAGCTTTGGATAAATGAGAATTATAATAGCCTTGTTGGTTGAAAGTATTGATAACATCGATGATTTTAATACCCAAATCTTCATAAGCTTGTTTAATAGCTTTGTCATCATCGCTTTTTTCCAAAAATCCCATGATATAAATTTTGATTTCATAATGTTGTTTGAAGTCTTTATTTTGCATTAAGTTTTTTAAGAAGCTATATTCTACCTTATAAGGAGAATTCTCTACAAGTCTGTCTCTAAGAAAAGCAATTATTTTTTTTGGTTTGGTATGGGGAGTTGGTTGGGGCAGATGAAAGTTAGAAGCAAATTCTTGATAAATACTTGAGGCTTTTTGCGTAATTTTTTCATTGAAGTTTTTCCATTCTTGTTCGGAGGTGAAGCTATTGCCACACATATGATAGATAAAAAATTGCAAATATAATGCTTCATCTATTTTATTAAAATGAGAGCTATCAAGCATTTCATAAAAAACTTTTTCCCACAATGGATAGAGACTTAGCCAATCTCGATGATTAAAAAAATGCTTGATATTCCAAAATACATGAATTTGCCAGTTAAAAATCGAACGTCTGCGCTTTGGATCTTGAAGGAGTATATTTTTTGTATCCAAAGTTTCTCTCATTGCCTCAAGAAACAATTCAAAAGGAATATCAAGCAATCCAAAAGCCTTAAGAATAAAAGAATATGATTTTTGTGCTGCTACAGAATGTATATCTGTTAAAGAAATATTTTTAATATAATCTTTGATGGCTTGGCGCTTATTCCCTGCTAAAATTTTTGCAATACACCCCAGCTCCAAAAGCATAGTGCTTTCTTCCTCACTTATCCCTTGCACAAATAAATTATTATCGGCAATTCGGATAAAAGCGTCAAATCTTGTATCTGTTTGTGAGTCCATAATTGCGTATAAGCAAATATAAAATGAATCAGCAATATCACCTTTTGAAAATATAAAAGCATATGTTTTATCTCTAAAAAGTTTGTTTAATTCTTGGGATTGTATTTTTATAGAAGGTATTTCTATAAGTTTTAAAAGTTCGCTAAGGGCTAAATCGACATGGTTTTTGTGTGTAGCATTTTGCAAAATATTGCAAATATTTGTAATAGAATTTTGAACAAAAACATCATCTTGCATTATTTGGTATCTTTATCAGGGAAGTCAAAATTAGTCTGATATGTTTGTGTATCTACTAGCCACATATATCCCAAACTCACATCTTGGGCATAAGGCGAAACTTCTGCAGTATTATAGCCATAGTTTTGGATAACTCCTGTAATTTTGCCAACACCAATATTGGGTATAAAAACACCATCAAGCCCACTGGTAACAACCTCATCACCAATATTGACCTTTAGCCATGCGGGGATAAAATCTGCAAGGATTTTTTGAGGGTCTGCACTATCGTATCGAATGATGGCAGGGATTTTTTGTTTGCCAATATATACCGCATAACTAGAGCCTTCATCGCCATTTAACAAGCCCATTAAGCGATTATTTTTTATAGCAGCTATTCCAAGTGCATTGCCATTTTGAACAATCCCAAATATTTTGTTTTTTGGATAAGCAGAAATATTAAGATCGAGCCAAATGCGATTATAATCTCCAACATCAACATATGAAAAAGCTTTTGTAGGTATAAAATTTGGACTTTGAAAGGATATTTTTTGAGTGCCAAAATGAGATAATTGATTTACCTGTGCTTGTAGATTTTTTACTTCTAATTCAAGTTTTGAATATTTTTTGAGTTTTTCTTGATACTCTTCAATATTTTGGGCTTGATTGAGATATTTGGCATAAGAGAGTTTGATATCTTCTTGAGTATTAAAAACCCAAAACTTTATTTTGTCTGTGAATGACAGGGTCTCCAAGCGTAAAAAATGGCTTGAATCAAAAATAATAAATATCAAAGCCACCAAAATAACGATGAAAGAAAGTGGCTTATATCTCATTATTTAGCCAATCATCAATCATGAGCACCTATATGGTGTAATAAATCAAGTTCTTCAATTGCCTTTCCGGTGCCTTTGGCAACTGCAAGAAGGGGTTCATTCCCTACATATACAGGAAGCTTGACAATATCTGAAAGATATTTATCCAATCCTCGAATCAAGGCTCCCCCACCTGTCAAGACAATGCCATTTTCTACAATATCCCCTGCTAAATCCGGAGGGACAGATTCCAGGACACTTTTGAGAGCATTGCTAATTTCTCTAAGTTGGTCTTTGATGGCATCGCGAATATCTTCACTTGTGAGTTCGACGGTATTGAGAAGACCACTTACTTGATCTCTTCCTTTGACTTGCATAGACAAAGGAGTTTCAAGCGGTGATGCTGATCCAATTTGTATTTTTATTTCTTCTCCGGTGCGTTCCCCTATCAAAAGGTTGTATTTTTTGCGGATATAATCAACAATAGCATTATCCAGTTTGTCTCCTGCAACTCGTATAGATTTGCTAATAACCAGTCCACCAAGAGAGATGACACCAATTTCTGTCGTACCTCCTCCAATATCAACAATGAGACTCCCTTGTGGTTCTCTGATAGGAAGACCTGCGCCTATGGCTGCAGCCATAGGTTCTTCTATCAAAAAAACCTCTCTAGCCCCTGCACTCATGGCAGATTCTTTAACTGCTTTTCTCTCTACACCTGTTAATCCATAAGGCACACATACCATGATTCGAGGTCTGATAAGGGATTTTCTTTTGTGAGCTTTTTCGATGAAATAACGAATCATTTTCTCAGTTACATCAAAATCTGCAATGACTCCATCTTTCATAGGTCTGATAGCTTGAATTCCCCCTGGGGTCTTGCCTATCATTTCTTTTGCTTCATGCCCTACTGCAAGGATTGTACCATCTCTATCATATTTGTTTGTCTTGACTGCCACAATAGAGGGTTCATTGATGATGATCCCTTGTCCTTTTAACAATACGATTGTATTTGCAGTGCCTAAATCAATGGCTATATCATGGGAGAATAGCCCTATTATTTTGTCTAGTATCATTATGCTCCTTTGTCTCTTTGGGAGATTTTTTTCTTTTTGATCAGAAGGGGTTTGCTTGTTTTTGTAACACAATCTTTTGTTATGATGACTTCATAGCCTTTTAATTCGGGCAAATCAAACATAATATCTGTTCCAAATTCTTCAACAATTGCCCTCAATCCTCTTGCCCCTGTTTTTCTGGCGATTGCAAGTTCAGCGATTTTCTCAATCGCATCTTTTTGAAATACCAATTCCGCGCCATCCATTTTGAATAATTTTTGGTATTGTTTGATGAGAGAATTTCTGGGTTTGGTCAAAATCTCAATCATTGCATCTTTTGTGATCCCTTTTAATGTGGTAATAACATGCAATCTTCCAATAAGTTCGGGAATGAGTCCATAACTTACCAAATCATCAGGTTCAACAAGACTCAAAACATCCTCTTGTTCTACTTTGGTTTTTTTCTCTTCGCCAAATCCTAAAACATTGCTGGTGCAACGTCTTTTGATAATTTCGTTTAAGCCATCAAATGCTCCCCCACAGATAAATAAAATATTATTAGTATCTATTTGAATGAATTCCTGATTGGGGTGTTTTCTCCCTCCTTTTGGAGGAATATTGACAAGGCTGCCCTCAATAATTTTAAGCAATGCTTGTTGTACGCCTTCGCCAGAAACATCTCTTGTAATGGAACGATTTTCAGATAATCTGGATATTTTATCAATTTCATCAATGAAGACAATGCCTTTTTGCGCTTTTTGGACATCTCCATCGGCTGCTTGAAGCAATCGTGTGAGAATATTTTCAACATCTTCACCCACATAGCCCGCTTCTGTTAGACTCGTAGCATCACAAATTGCAATGGGAATATCTAAGAATTTTGCTAATGTTTGGGCCATGAGTGTTTTGCCACTTCCGGTAGGACCTATGAGTAAAATATTTGATTTTGATATTTCAACATCGGGATCATTATGAATATCTTGATTTTTACTTAGTATTCTTTTGTAATGATTATAGACAGCTACAGAAAAAACTTTTTTTGCTTCTTCTTGCCCGATAACATATTCATCCAGGACTTTTTTAAGATGTTTTGGCGAAGGAATTTCTTCAAGATTAAGATTTGTTGTTGGTTGGAGTTCTACTTCTCCTCTAAAAACCTTGTAAAAATAGTTGGCGCATCTTTGACAAATAGCTGCTTCTACGCCACTTATATCCGGATTGGACAATAAAACAGGAAATTCTTCTGATTCCGGATTGCCACAAAAACTACAGCGTTTTTCTTTAATCATTTAATCCACCTTTTTTGATCGGAATGCCGCGTTGTGATTGTAGTATAAAATTACATATTTTTAATACATATTCATTGTTTGGATTTTTTTGGATTTCATTTTGGGCTAATTCTTTAAGGGGTGCTTCTGAGGAGAAAAGTCTTTTATAAAGTTGTGCGATGAAATCAATATCTTCATGGGAAAACAATTTTCTCATTCTGTGCTTATTGAGACCGCGAATAACAGCTCTGTTGCCTTCAGCCATACAAAAAGGCGGGATATCTTGAGTGAGTGCAGAAGCTCCGGCTATCATTGCGCCATCTCCAACATGAACAAATTGATGGATGGGTGTCATGCCTCCAACATTGACATAATTTCCCATTTCAACATGTCCCCCTAAGGTTGCATTATTTGCAAGTATGCAATGATTTCCAATAATACAATCATGGGCAACATGGACAAAAGCCATTAAAAGATTTTGATTTCCAATGATAGTTTTGCCAATACCTCCTGCTGTGCCGGGGTTGATCATGCAGTGCTCACGAATAATATTTTCTTCACCGACAATAAGCGCTACTTTTTCTCCTGCATATTTCAAATCTTGAGGGATTGTGCCTAATACTGCATAAGGGAAAATAGTGCTTTTTTTGCCTATTTTTGTATCCCCCAAAATAGTAACATTGTTGTAAATCTTACAGTCATTTTCTATTTCTACTCCCTCACCAATGACACAAAAATCTCCAATATGAACATTTTTACCAATTCTAGCTCCTTCTTTGATGATAGCTGTTTGGGCTATCGTTGTTGTATTTTGTTCTGTCATGGCATTTCCTTATCTCTATCTGTAACCATAGCTTTTATTTCTGCTTGGGCAACAATTTTTTCTTCAACCAATGCTTTGCCTTCCAGTTGCCATACAGTCCCTTTATGTTTGAGAACATTGATTTGATATTCTAAACGATCGCCGGGCACAACAGGTATGCGAAATTTGACTTTATCAATGGTCATAAAATAAACAATTTTTTCTTCAGCAACGCTAAGATCGTCTCCCCAAGTGCTAACAAAAGCTAAGATACCTCCTGCTTGGGCCATACCCTCTACGATCATTACACCCGGATAAATAGGCTGTTTTGGAAAATGTCCCAAAAATAATTCTTCATTGATAGTGATATTCTTATATGCTCTGATACTTTTTTGGGCTTCTAAATCAACAACTCTATCAACTAAAAGCATAGGGTAACGATGTGGGAGTATTTTTTTGATTATATTTATATCCATCATTTTAAACCTTTATAATATTGCTTGATATGATTTTAGCAAAATATTTTTTAATTACAAATTTTGTATGACTCTAAAAATAGCTTCTTCTTGAAAAATACATTGAATGTTGATACGAACACTTTCTACAAACATCTCATCAACAATAATAATAGGATTGATACTGTCATCCCCGCATAAAATATTCCTAAAAAATATTTCATCATTATATTTTGGAGGATGGTAGATTATTTCTTTGATTGTCTGATAAGATGTTTGTAGTAATAAATTAAAAAGTTTTAGATGCACAAAAATTGTATCATCTTTTTTGGCATAGCCAATAAAATAACTTTTTTTATAATATTCTTGTATTTTATCTTGCAGAGAATAAAAAGCCGGAATATTTTCAAAAAGATTAGGTTTTATCCATATAATAGGTCCTGTACGCACATCCTTCTTATTTTGTGATTTTGCTATCACATAACTGGGTATATATTGCTCTCCTCTTTGGACTTTTGCATTTAGTAATCTCCAAAGAATATACTTTCTTTGTGTTAAAATATATTCTTTGGCATATTTTTCTAAATCGTTGCGCCGATCAAAAACTTGTTGTCTTTCCTCAATGCTCCCCGGAAGTATTTGTGAACCAATATGACTGATCATTTCTAGTGAAAATCTATTTTGTTTATTTCTTTGTTGTTCTAGGGCAAATTTGCATCCACAATAATTTTGCCTATAAAGATTATCGGCTTTAGCAAGTTCATTTTGTCTTTGAGTGCCCCCATTAGCACGCACATTAATTTTTATAAACTCCAGATCATTGTTTTTGGCAATAACATCTCCTTGTGCATAGAGTTTCTCTTGCTCCTTCATGGGGCTTGAAAGTAAAGTGGTGGTGAATTTTTTTTCATCAAGAGTTTTGGCAATCAAAGCGCTTTTAGCAAGTCTAATATCGAAACAATGAGTGCATCTTTCGCCTTTTTCGGGTTCATATTCAAACCCTTTGGTATTTTCAAACCAGTTTTCAGTATCGTATTCTCCTTCTATGAGTTGGATACCAAGCATATTGCAGCTTCTTTTGACATCTGATAATCTTAAATTATATTCACTTTTTGGATGGATATTAGGATTATAAAAATAGCCTATGAATTTTTCATTGGGATAAATTTTTTGTAATTCGCTTAAAAAATAATGACTATCTACAGAACAACAAATATGTACAAGCATTTTTAATCCTTATTTTTAAATACAACCAAAAGATAGAAACCTATTCCGATGATAAATACTAGAATTAAAAATATCAATAAGCTAAAATCTAAAAAATCCATAATTGACATTCCTTATTATTGAGATTGTTTCATGTGAAACATTTTAATTTTAGTGAATCTTCAAGCTCTTTTTCTCTTAATTGCCCGCAAGCAGCACTAATATCAATCCCTTTTGATTCTCTGATAGTGCATAGAAGTCCTTTGTTGATCAGGTAATCAGCAAAAGTTTTTACGCGCTTAAGATCAGGTCTTTGAAATTCTGAGCCTTCATGGGGATTGAATAAAATCAGATTGACTTTTGCCTTAATTCCATCAAGTAATTTAAGAAGTTTTTTTGCGCTTTCAATATCATCATTAATATCTTTGATAACAAGATATTCAAACATAATTTTTTTACGTTCATCTACAGGAAATGTCTTCACTGCATGGATGACACTTTGAATATTGTAGGCTTTATTCATCGGGATAAGTTTACTGCGAAGATTGTCATCTACGGCATGAAGAGAGATTGCCAATTGTACCCCCAGATTCATTGCCCCTAATTTTATAATTTTTGGAGCAATGCCACTGGTTGATAATGTTTGTCTTCTTGCGGATATAGACAATCCATCGAGTTCGCTTAAGATTTTGATAGCATGAGTTACATTTTGTATATTGTCTAGTGGTTCGCCCATTCCCATATAAACAATATTAACCCTTTTTTCCGGAGGTATCCGGTTGTCTTTTTTGAGCCAAACCACTTGTTCTACAATTTCACCACTGCTTAAATTCCTTACAAATCCTCCTTTTGCAGTATAGCAAAAAACACAACCAACCTTGCAGCCTATTTGACTTGAGAGGCAAAATGTCCATTTTTCACTTTCTATAATTTTGCCTGCAGTATTTCTTTTTTTATCTCTCATTTTGATAAAGACACTTTCAAAACTGAGTCCGTCATTTGTTCTGAAAAGATATTTTTTACTCCCATCTTTGCTTGTTTGGATACGAATGGTTTCTAGATTTTTGATTTGATATTCTTTGCTGAGATTTTCACGCATTTCTTTAGGAAGATTTTCCATTTTGAAAAAATCATTTTCATAACGGATATAAAGCCAATGATAGATTTGCTTAGCGCGAAAATGTGGTTTTATGGATTCTTTAAGCTCATCTAAAGTGTAATCATAAATATTTTTTTTCATTATTGCCTCATAGTGTGTAGTTTTCTCTAATAAATTTTTCAAGTTTTATTTTGGCTTTTTGATGATTTTTTAGAAAATCTTCATGTGCATTTGCATCGCAATAATTTGTAACACAAAAAATACCATAACATTCTATATCAAACATTTGTGCTGTTTTCAAAATAGAAAAGAATTCCATATTTTCAAGAAAAATCCCTGCTTGAACCATTTTATTTGAAAATTCCATATCGGTATGGATGTAATTACTTGAATTGACGGCAATATTTGTTTCACGTGAAACTTTTTGAGTGGCTATTTCAATTTGATTATCAATAGCGCTATAAGAGTTTTGTTGGACATAACTCATTTCAATTTGTGTAGCTTTTGTGCTTCGATAAATTTCAAAAGGCTTAATTTTGTAAGTGTATGCACCTGCTGTGCCTACAAAAATAAGATGATTTACACATTCATAAGAACAAATTTTACTTAAATTGATAGCGCTTTCAATCAAACCAATGCCAATAGGTTTGGCAAAGCTAAAATTTTCAATGTTTCCTGCACAAATAAACATCTATGATCCCTAGAGTCTTATTGGAATGTGATGTCTGTGGAGATAATTTTTAAGATCGCCAATTGAGATGCTCTCAAAGTGAAAAATACTTGCCGCAAGTGCAGCATCTGCAATTTCAAGTTTAAAAATTTCTAAAATATGTTTCTTTTGACCTGCACCACCGCTAGCGATAATAGGGATATCCGTAAGCAAGTTAATTGTTTGAAGGGCATTTGTATCATAGCCGGATTGAGTTCCGTCTGTATCCATGCTTGTCAAAAGAATCTCTCCTGCCCCTCTATCATAAACTTCTTTTACCCATTCACACATATCTTTATGTGTATTTTCTCTTCCTCCTTGCACATATACTTCCCATTTATTGGGTTTTTGAGGATGCTTTTTGATATCAATAGCAACCACAATGCATTGTGTGCCAAATTTTTTTGCTCCATCAGTAATTAAATTAGGATTTTTAACCGCAGCACTATTGAGGCTAATTTTATCAGCCCCTGCACACAGAAGTTGAGAAATATCTTGAAGATTTTTTATCCCTCCCCCTACTGTTAGTGGGATAAAAGTTACTTTGGCTACAGAAGTTACAACATCTATCATTGTGTTCCGATTTTGGTGCGTTGCGCTGATATCCAGCAAGACAAGTTCATCAGCTCCCCCATCGTTATACTTTTTTGCCATTTCAGATGGACTCCCCATATCTTTGAGTCCAACAAAATTAACACCTTTTACAACTTTGCCATTATCAATGTCTAAGCAAGGAATGATACGTTTTGCGAAGTTACTCATTATTATCTCCAAAATTATGGTAATTATTATAGTATTTCCTACCTTAACTTCACTATTTACAAATAACAAAAAAATGGATAGAATTTGAGTAAAATTTAGGAGATAAATTATCCGACACAAAGCCAAAAAGAAATTCGGACAGAATTTTTTAAAGGATTCTGTGTATATACATAAAATTGTCCAATCCATTCCCAAAGTATTTTGTGGTGAGAAACTTATAGAAATTGGGGTTGGCTTGGGTGATTTAACAGACGAGTTGCTTAAATTTTATCAATTAAAAGCTTATGAAGTTGATAAGGATTTGTGTTCTTTTCTTGTGCAAAAATACAGCAGTTTGATAGATTCGGGGAGATTGATGCTTGTTCCCCAAGATGTGCTAGAGTTGTCTAATACCCATGGGTGGTTGGATAATCAAGATTATGTTTTGATTTCTAATTTGCCTTATTATATTGCTTCTAATATATTGTTGCGAGTGTTGCGAGATTCTAAATGTAGGGGTTTTGTAGTGATGACTCAAAAAGAAGTTGCTCAAAAATTTTGTGCTCAAAGTGGGGATAGCAATTTTTGTGCTTTGAGTGTGATAACCCAAACTCTTGGAGCAGCCCAAATATTGTTTGATGTCCCACAAGAAGCATTTAATCCCATCCCTAAAGTAATCTCATCGGTATTTAGAATGAGAAAAAACCGGGATTTGCTGGAAAATAATTTTGAAGAAATGCTCAAAATTGCTTTTTGTTCTCCTAGAAAGAAGTTGATAAACAACCTTTCAAGCAGATACAATAAGCAAATTTTAGAGGATTTATTTGAAAAACTTTGCATTAAAATGAATGTAAGAGCACATGAAATATCAACGCCAACTTATCACCAAATATTCAATAATTTAAAGGTAGAAAACTATGGAAAATAATGATAACAATACTAATCAGACTTCAAGCCCCTCAAATGGAGAAGGACAAAAAAGAAGATTTTTTAAGCCAAGATTTAAAAAACCTCAACAAGAAAGCAATGAAACACCAACGCAAAATCAATATCAAAAACCTAGAAAATGGGTAGGAAAAAATAAAAATGTCAGCACCAATCCTTCACAAAATGCAACTCAAGATTCTAAAGATGGTGTTCGTGATATTCAAAGTGTGAATGAAAAGGGAAATTTGGGATTTCATAAAGATCTCAAGAAAGGAGTAGAAGCCAATACTCGTATTCAAAAAAATAGTCTCAATCCTCATTATAAACTCAATCTTAACACTAAAGCCAAGGTTCGTATTACGCCTTTGGGGGGGTTGGGTGAAATAGGTGGGAATATGATGATTATGGAAACAGAAGAATCCGCGATTATCATAGATGTCGGAATGAGTTTTCCTGAAGAAAATATGCATGGTGTAGATATTTTAGTCCCGGATTTTAGCTATTTGCATGTTATCAAGGACAAGATTGCAGGGGTTGTCATCACACATGCACACGAAGACCATATTGGGGCGGTGCCTTATTTGTATAAACAAATGCAATTTCCTTTATATGGTACTCCTTTAGCATTAGGAATGATAGGAAATAAATTTGATGAACATGGATTAAAAAAGTTTCGTTCATTTTTTAAAATAGTAGAAAAGCGTCACCCTATCAAAATAGGAGATTTTGAAATAGAATGGATACATATTACCCATTCTATCATCGATGCCTCTGCATTGGCAATCAGGACAGAAGCAGGTATTATTATCCATACCGGAGATTTTAAAATCGATCATACCCCTATTGATAATTTACCTACTGATTTGCATCGTTTAGCTCATTATGGTGAAGAGGGAGTTATGTTGCTTTTAAGTGATTCTACAAACTCCCATAAATTAGGAGTTACTGCAAGTGAAGCAAGCGTGGGTCCTACTTTTGATACGCTATTTAAAACCGCAGAGGGAAGAGTGATTATGAGTACATTTTCTTCTAATATTCATCGTGTGTATCAGGCTATTACCTATGGGATTAAATATAATAGAAAAGTAGCTGTCATTGGACGATCGATGGAAAAAAATCTTGATATTGCAAGGGAATTGGGCTATATTGATTTACCTCATAATATTTTTATTGAAGCACATGAGGTCATGAAATATCCTGATGAGGAAATTTTGATTGTAACTACAGGTAGTCAAGGAGAAACAATGAGTGCACTGTATCGAATGGCGACAGATGAACACAGGCATATTAAAATCAAACCTACAGATATGATTATTATTTCTGCTAAGGCTATTCCCGGTAATGAAGGATCGGTTTCTAAGGTGCTTAATTTTTTAATGAAAGCAGGCGCAAAAGTTGCCTACCAGGATTTTAGTGAGATTCATGTGAGTGGGCATGCAGCTCAAGAAGAGCAAAAACTTATGCTGCGTTTGATCAAGCCAAAATTTTTCCTCCCTGTTCATGGAGAATATAATCATGTTGCTAAACATAGAGATACTGCCATTAAGTGTGGGGTATTGGAAAAAAATATTTATTTGATGGAGGATGGCGATCAAATTGAAGTTAATCCAAGCTATATCCGCAAAGTACGCACTATAAAAAGCGGTAAAACCTATATTGACAATCAAATCAATAGACAGATTGATAATAATGTGGTTTTAGATAGACAGGCTTTGGCAGATTGCGGGATTGCTATGTTGATGATATTTGTTTCTGCCGGAGAACAAAAGATTCTTAAAAATACTAAAATAACTACACTGGGAATTGTAAGCCCTAAGGAAGAAAAAGAACTTTCAAAAGAAATCGAAAATGCCTTAGAAATGTATATAAAAACAGTCAAAAAAGAAGTTTTAGAGAATCAAAGAACTTTAGAGAATGAAATAAGGAATATTGCACGAAAAATTTTATTTAAAAGATTAAAAAAATATCCTGCTATTGTAACAAACGTATTTTTATCTTAGGAGTTTGTATGGATTTTGCTAATATTGCCAAAGAAGTGCTTGAAATCGAAGCAAGAGAGTTGAATCAAGCTGCTATAAAATCTAAAGATATTTTATGGCATGAAATAATTGATTTGATTATGGGAGCAAAAGGAAAATTGATTGTTTGTGGAGTAGGTAAAAGTGGGTTAATAGGCGCTAAGATCGCAGCTACATTTGCAAGTACAGGCACACCAAGTTTTTTTTTGCATCCAACAGAGGCTATGCATGGTGATTTGGGTATGGTGGGCAAGGAAGATGTTATTCTTGCTATTAGCTATAGTGGAGAAAGCCAAGAATTGATTGCTATTATGTCTCACCTAAAGAGACTCAGCAGAGGGATTATTACGATGAGTAAAAATGCCAAAAGTTCTGTTTCAAAAATGGGCGATTATTTTATTCCTATTCCTATTTCTCAAGAGGCATGTCCTTTAAATGCTGCTCCTACAAGCTCGACTACTTTAACGCTTGCATTAGGAGATGCTTTGGCAGTTTGTTTGATGAAAAAAAGAGGTTTCAAAGAAGGGGATTTTGCTTCATTTCATCCTGGAGGAAGTTTGGGTAAAAGGCTTTTTGTAAAGGTTAAAGATTTGATGCAAACAGAAAATCTTCCTATTATAAGCCCCGATATAACACTTAAAGAAGCTATTATTAAAATGAGTGAAGCAAGATTGGGAAATGCTATTCTTGCTGAAAATGATAAGCTTGTGGGCGTGCTTAGTGATGGGGATTTGCGAAGAGCGATGATGAAAAAAGACTTTAGTCTGGAGTATCCGGTAAAAAATTATGCTTCAATGAATCCAAAATATTGTGAAAATTCTGACTGGTTGGCTGTAGAAACACTCAAATATATTGAAAAAAATAAAATACAATTTCTTGTAATTACTGATACCAACAAAACCATACAAGGTGCTATCCATTTGCATGCCCTTATTAGTGCGGGGATTCGGTAGGAAGTAAGATGTTTGAAAAAATAGATGAAATTTTTAGAAATATTGAATCTATTCGAGATGAGATTCAAATTTTATTGAATATGGCAAAAATTACTCTAGTTGATTATATTATGATTAAAAGAGGCTCTCAAGATATGCCCCAAGATCTTAATATGTCTTTGTTTTATCAAATTAATGACCAAATTGATGCACTCAAAAAACAAATTGATGCACTTAATAAATTAAAAAGGGAATTATTGGTATTTTAATATTTGGTAATATTTATCATTTCTTTTTGTTATTTTTACTTGGTATTTTAACTTCTTCTGTCTTAAACCCACTTCCAAGCGCCTGATAAAGATTGATAAGAGATTCAAGATAAGATGTTTTGAGATTAATAATTTGTTCTTCAAGTCCTAACAAAGAGTGTTTTGCCCCTATAACTTCAAGATAAGAAGAATATCCGTCGGTATATCGATTTTTTGCATAATCAAGAGTTTGAATTGCTGCTTGGTATTCTGCATTTAGGGAAATTTGTTGGTGTTTTAACCATTCTATGCCGGCTTGTGTATTTTTGATTTCTTTATAAGCATTTAAGACGATTTTTTTGTAAGTATAGGCAGCCTCATCTCTTTTGGCATTTGCTATAGCAAATTCTCCTTTAAGTTTATTCCCTTCAAATAAAGGGGTTAGGATACTGACACCTATTGCGCCTGTTGCAAGTCCTCCGGAAATACCGAGAAAATTAGAAAAAAGAGCCCCCCCAATATTAGCAACCAGATTAAAATCAGGCAAAAAGTTTTTTCTAGCTTTTGCAAGGGTAGCGCTACTCGCAGCCAATTCAAATTCAGCATAAGCAATATCGGGTCTGTTTCTTAGAATTGAAGAAGGTATTTTTTTAGGAAGAGAAGGTTCTTTTAGCATTTTAAGGCTTTGGGTTATTCTCAAATGGCTTGCTTGAATACCTGTAAGCTCTTCCATGGCATTTTGTGCTTTTGTGATGGCAAGTTGGGTTGGGGATATTTTGGCTTTTGCAGCTTCATATTGAATGCTTGCTTGGAGCTTGTCATATTCGCTAATATAGCCTACATTTGTTTTGCTTTGAGCAATTTCTAATTCTATTTTGCGGACTTTGAGAATATCTTTAAGTAGTGCCAGATGATCATTGAGGGCAACTAAATTAATATAAGTTTTTGCCACAGTCGCATCAATGGATAATTTTGCGCCATAGCTTTGTGCAATAATGGCTTGAGTTTGATACAGTTTGCTTTTGCGCTCATTTGTATTTTTGCCAAATATGTCAAAATTATAAGCAATATTAAGTGTGGGGTCTATCATTCCAATAGGGGTTGTAAATCCAAAAATAGGTGTCAGCATGTTTTGAGTGTATTGAGGACTCATATTTAGTGTGAAACTTGGAAATAAAGTGGATTTAGCAATTTTTAAAGCCCCCATAGCAGCTTGTATGCGTGTTTTTGAAATTTGAATATCGCTATTGTAATTGCGTGCTTTTTGAATTAAAAATAATAAATTTTCATCATTAAAATTTTTCCACCAATTTTTGTTTATTTCTTCATTTGCTTTACCATCAAGTTTGATTGTTATTTCACTATCTTTAGGTAATTCAGGAATTTTTGGCATACACCCACAGAGTAAAAATCCTATTCCTATTGCCCAGTAAAAATGATGATATTTCATCCGTTAATCCTTTTTTGTGTGGATAGTAACCACGACACTCATTCCGGGTTTTAAATCCTGTGCATGGGGATTATCGTCATTTATTTTGATACGCACAGGGATTCTTTGGACAACTTTGATGAAGTTTCCTGTAGCGTTATTGACTTTTATGGCGCTAAATTCACTTCCTGTAGCGGGCGATATTTTTTCTATCGTTCCTTGAAGAATGCTCCCCCCTAGTGCATCAACACTAAAAGTAGCTTTTTGACCTATACGGACATTTTTCATTTTGGTTTCTTTGAGGTTGGCTTGTATCCATCTCAGTTTGGGGACCAAAAAAACAATAGGCGTTCCTTGGGAAAGAAATTGTCCAAGTCTTGTCCCTATTTCACCAAGTTTTCCATCAATAGGAGCTTTGATAAGCGAATAATCTAAATCAATTTTAGCAAGTTCCAAAAGCGCATCCGCACGCTTGACTTCTGCTTCAAGGGCAGATTTATTGACCTGATATGCCTTTAATTCTTCTAATGCTTTGTGATATTGCGCTTGGGATTGTATAAGTGCATATTTTGCTTTCTTTAGATCTGTTTGGGTGTCTTCATATTCTCTTGCACTGACAGAGCCTTTTTTGACAAGTTTTGCTACACGTGAATTTTGGCTTGCTGCATTCTCAAGAGTTGCTTCATTGGTAGCAATGATTGCTTTTTGTTCATCAACATTGGCTTGACGCAATTGGTAATTTTGATCGTAGCTTGCAAGTGCAGCTTGGGCAATTTGTAAATTTGCTTGGGCTTCATTGACTTTTTGGACAAAGATCCTTTTATCGATTTGCAAAATAGGATCACCTTGTTTGACAACACTATAATCCTTGACATATATTTGTGTAACATAGCCACTTACTCTGGGTGAAATAAGTGTTGTTTTAGACTCGACATAAGCATCATTGGTGCTTACAACATTTCTAAAAAAGGGAGGTAATTCCCATGCATATAAAATAGCTAAGACTCCAAAAATAGCAATGATACCTGTAGAAATACTTACTATTAAACTTGGTTTTTTAGGTGTCCAAGATTTTAGAAATGGCATATAAAATCCTTTCGTGTTGAATCATGCAATGATTTATTGTTCTTTATCAATATGAAGACCTTCTTTTTGCATTTGTTCTAAAAGAGTTTTTGTTTTGAGATTGGCAACTACATTTCTGCGTCCAATAATTTTGAGTTCACGATCAATAGGGGTAGCTCTTAAAAATACATAATATAGCCAATGGAGCGCAAGCAAAATAAAAATTCCAAATCCTACCCATCCAACTGTAAAAAACAAATCGCCATAAGCAAGTACCCCGGCTTCTTTTATAAGCCGGGCTGAAAGATTTGTGGAATTTTGTACTATTGCCATTGTGTCCGGCGATCGGTTGATGAGGTTTTGAAGATGTTCAAGAGTACGGAATTTTATAAAATAACCAATCAATGCAGAGCCCAATAAGCCAAAGACACTTTGTGAAAAACTAAATATTCCAATAAAAGTCAATACATATCCTGTTCCCCTAGGCATGGCAATAGCCATTCCTTCTGCAAACAAAGGACCTATAAAGATAACACTTGCAGCAGCGATGACAAATTGTGAAAGGTACAAATGACTGGGCATGATAAAAAGAGAAAGATTTGTAGAAGCAAAAGAACCTGTTATGAGCATGGCAAAAGAAAGAACCAAAAGCAAAGAAATACGTTTATAACTCATAATAGCTATACAAAATATCCCTCCAAATAATGCTCCAAGGGTAATGATTCCATAATAATGCACCAATTGATAATCTGTATAGCCCAAGACATCCCGAAACAATCCTGTTGCCCCTGTTGTTTGCTCGGCTAAACACATACGAGCAAAAGCACCTGCAAGCGCAAGTTTAATCACTTGAAATGAACCTACAAAAGAGAAATTAATGAGTGGTTTTTTTCGATTGATTTCTATGATAAAAAAAGATATTAGGCAAATAAGCCCTATACATAAACCATAGGCTATCCATGCCTGGTTCCACCAAACAATATTTCCAATACTAAAAATCAAACAAAAAATTGCTGTCCCACTTGCATAAAGAGCAATAGAGGGAATATCTTTTTTTGAAAAAGACTTGCCTATTTGAGAAGGAGGCAATTCTATTGCCAAGTAAGCGCCCAATACAAAAAGAGTCGTTCCAACATCAATAAATACAGTCATATGCGCATTCTCATTAAGCATCAAATAGGGTTCAAGCCATCTTGCAGCCGGAGAACCTACTTGCATTAAGCCAACACTTACGCACATAGCCAGATATTTTTTGGAAGTAGGGAGCATCTGTAGAGCAAAATAAGCACAAAGTGTAGAAAGCCCACTCCCTACAAGTCCATTTAAAAGACGGCTGGTAGCAGCAACATAAAATGTATCATGAAACATTTGTAACCCATGTGCTGTTAGTAAAATCGCCATTACAATACCAAAAAATATTTTCATGCCAAAATGCTGGCGCATTTTAAAAAGCACTACACTTGTCCAAGCATACCCCATATAATAACAAGAAGTAATAATAGCTCCTTGTGTAGGAGTGATTCCTAAAAAGCCTTGGATCTCATTAATATTAGCAATAGTAAGATTATTTTGCAATCCCCCGGCCATGAGAGCAACAAACCAACCTATAGCATAAATAAGTCGTATTTTAGAGGGCAATTCAGGGCGACCTACAGCTCCCCAAAAAAAAGGCATTTCATTGGGTTTGAGTATATTGTTTAAATTTTGTGTTCGAGGCATTATTTATCCTCGCTATTAAAGATTGCAATAAGTTGATTATGTGGCATATTTTTAGATGATAATAAAGAGACAATATTTTCTAGAAGACGATCTTTCATCATTTTTCCATTCTGTAATTCTGCGGCGTGATTTTAAATATTTTAAGGAAGCTGATTGCTTGTTATCATAAGGGTTTTCATTGCATAAACCCTTTATATTTTTATGCTTATTATAACTTTTTTTGCTAAATCTTTATATAACTTATCAATATTTTCTCTAATAAATTTAGTTTTTAATAGATTTTAAAAAAATATTATTTTATATAAATATAATTAAAATTATTTAAGCCAATCCCAATTTTTACTTTGTAGTAATAGTTTTTGCCAAACAAGGTTTTAGAGTTTTGGTGAGTTTTCCGGGATAATTGCAGAATTTTGAGTGCAGATTATTTCTGTTGCAGAGATTAGAATTATGAATGCCAAGATTATAAGATTGAAAAAAGAATAAATAAAATTATCTAATAATAAGAAATAACTTTAATAGATTAAAAAAATTTAAATTTCACTAAACGACGATAAATAATCATATAGATTATGATAAATACGATGCAGATTCCCATAAGAACCCATGCTCTGTGCATAAAAATAACACCAAGGATCATAAATGGAAGATTAAAAAGCCAAATTATTGCAGAACTCAAGGGATTATTCTTAAAAACTCTTTTATGCAAAAGCATATGCAAATGCATTCTATCAGGTTGCATAGGGGATAGATTGCGTTTGATTTTTCTACGATAAATTGAAAATAGCACTTCCCACACAGGATAAATCATTATCGTCAATCCAAACCATGTTGATACATAAGTGTTTTTTTGAGTTAGCACAGATAAAAGAATTGCGAGGATAAAACCTAACATGTATGCCCCCCCATCGCCTAGAAAAATTTTTCCTTTTGGGAAATTAAGTATAATAAATCCCATGACCCCACCTGCTCCAATAATACTGGCAAGGAGGATAAAATCTGCTTTTACAATAAAGCCGGCTATGCCAATAGCTGTAAATGCCATGATGCAAATACCTCCTGCCAGTCCATTGAGTCCATCAATAATATTAATAGCATTGCAGACCCCTATAATTCCAAAAAGACTAAAAGCAATTCCAAGAAAATAAGGTAATTTTATGATTGGAGATAAATCAGTGATGACTGCCCCGACTCCAAAAATCCCTATACATACGCCTAAAAGCTGTATTAAAAGTCTGGTTTTAGGGCTAAGAGATGCTGAGAAGTCTTCTGATAATCCACTGATAAAAACGATTGTAAATGCTATGAAAAAGTATAGATTCAAACTCAAATAATCTCCGGCAAAAAATATAAGACAAAAAGCTAAAAAAATACCTACACCTCCGGCTCTGGAAGTATGGGCAATGTGGATTCTTTGAGGTTTGTTGCTATCGGCTTTATCTATGAAGATATGAAATTTTTTTGACAAAAATTTCATGCTTATCACGCCTATTAGTGAAATTAAAAATGAAATTGAAAATAGCAATAAAATATTACTTAATATTGCAGGATTTTTAAAAATTTCCATTTTTTGCCTTTTAAATATCGCATTTTAGCAAAATATTGATAAAAATTATTTTTTAAATTTTTGGGCTAAAGGGTTTTAAGAAATGCTTCTATAGCTTTAATTTCATCAGGATTGAGATTGAGTTTTTGAAGCAGGGGTGATGTTTTTGGAAAAAAAAGATTATTTTGGTTGGGGAGGGGTTTGGGGTGAAACATTCCTGCATTATAGGCATTTAAGATGCCCCTTATTGTAGGGAATAATCCATTGTGCATATAGGGTGATGTTCTAGAGATTTGTCTTAAGGAAGGTGTTTTAAACGATCCGATATCTTGAGGATTTTTTGTTACTTCATATCTTCCTAAATCTTCATATTTTCTTCCATAATAAGTGAGACCTAAATTATGATATTTTTGATCACTCAAACTAATGCCATAGTGGCAATTCATACATCTTGCTTTGGTTCGAAAGAGATGTAATCCCCATATTTCTTCATCATTGAGAGCATTTTTTGATCCTTGCAAAAATTGATCAAAACGTGTGGGATTTGGTAAAAGTGTCCTTTCGTAGGTGGCAATAGCTTGAGTAATTGCTTGGAGAGTGATAGTGGGTTTGCCAAAGACGGCTTGAAATTCTTTTTGATATTTAGGCATATGATTGAGTCTTTGAAGCAATAAATCAAGATTTAAAGCCATTTCTTTGGGGTCTTTGATAGGAAATAGCACTTGTTCTTCAAGATTTTTAGCTCTCCCATCCCGGAGTTTTTCTTTACCAAAGCCACTCATGATTAAGCTTGGTGATTTTCTTTTTCCTTTTTGATGGTTGTGCCCATAAGAGACTTTTTTATTATCACTATAAGCAAATTCTTTTTTATGGCAATTTGCACAAGAAATTTGTCCTGATAATGACAAAATAGGATCGTTGAATAATTTTTCCCCTAATTGTGCTTTTGATTTTGTGTAGGGGTTATCTTTCGGAAATGGTGGTATTTTGGGCAATGGTGCGAGTTCTTCATAAATAATATAGGTATCAACAAATGGTTTTTCCCAATACTGAGAAGGTTTTTGATACATTTCTTTAATTTTATTAATGTCATTTGGCAATCCATAAACAGTGTATGCGCTTAGAATAATACAAATAAGGCATTTCAAAATTCATATCCCATTTCTATCCAAAAAGATCGTCCGGTTTCATAGGTGGGGATAGATGTAGTAGTGCCATCTTTGGCACGCACAACACTTGCTTGAGCAATATTGATATTATCCAAAAGATTAAAAACGTCCAGATTGAGGAATAAAGTATTTTTACTCCCTAATTTTGCTTTGACTCCCATTCGCGTATCCCAATTAAAAGCGTTATGAAAATCAAAAGTTTTATATTCATCTATATTCTTCCCATCTTCCAAGGGTTTTTTTCCAATAGAAACAATAGCCTGATAACCGGAGCGATAGCGTAAAAAATTTGTCCAAGTAAATAAAAAGTTTAGAATTTTAAATTGGCTGATAGTGGTGAGTCTGCCTGTCCAGGGTTTGTTAAAATTATTTGCGGGGAGGAGAGCATATTTGATTATTTTATTGTCAAATAAAATATCAGAGTCTTGATATTGAATCGTATTGAGAGCACTTTGATAATCATTATAGCCTCTTTTAACACTGCTATAATCGAGAGCAAAAAGAACAGAATGGAGAGTGTTAAGAAATTTTAGCGGTTTAAAATTTGAAATGCTTAGAGTAAAAATATCTGATCGGGTTTGACCTTTATTCAAATATGTATAATAAAGAGTGCTTTTAGAACCTGAGCCATAGTTTGGATCAGCAGGAAGTTTGGCTGTGAGACTATTGACACGAATAATCTCATCTTTGCCTTCTCTATGGACATATTTAAAACTACTTTCTAAATACCAGAATTTTTGAGCAATACCCCCAACATATTCATCATTATAGGGAACTTTGAGTTTTTGAAATTTTGTGTTATTTTTGTAGGTCGTAAGAGCGCCATTTCTCCAATCTTGCGTAGCTTTGGTTCGCAGATAGCTTTCTTGGAGTGCGCTTCTGCCATCATAGAGGGCATAAGCAAAAAGATTGCGTCCATAATATCTGTTGTAGCCTAGAATAATATTAGTGTGATGATTGGCTAGCACATCGTAACGCAAAGCTATTCTTGGGGCAAGGGTAAGTTTTTGCATATAAGTGTCTCCATCTAGCCTTATCCCCACTCGAAGATGCATTCTCCATAGAGTCATGTCATCTTCTAAATACGCACCATAGGCAAAATTATCTAAATTAATTTTACCTTTTTGGTAAAGGCTAATAAGTTTAAAAAATTGCCCATAATTATTGTCAGAATAAGTTTTTGTTTTTGGATTATAAGCATATGCAGGAGCATTGGAGCAAAATTCTGATTCTGCACAAATATCACTTAGGCTTGCTATAGTACTCAATGAAGATGCGCTAAAGGTATCTTGAAGCCTTTGATAATAGGCATTTGTGTAATTTAAGTCTATTCCCGTTGAGATATTGTGAGAAGTTTTGTATAAATTAAATTCTTCAAAATCAAGATAGGATTTAAAATCAAGTTTTCTTTGGATTTCATCAATGTTTCCCCAACCCCCTTCAGCGCTGCTTTGTTTTGGGTCTCCGGAATAGTTTTTTTCACTTGAGTAATACCAGCTTCTATAGACGTTCTCTAGGCTTCTTCTGGAATTTGTTAAATTGCTAAAATTAATAGAATTACCAAACTCTGCCCATTTGAATTGATAGGTTGTTTTGAGATTTGCCAAAAGTCCTCCTGAGAGAATAGAGAATTCTGAATTTTTAGAACTCTGGATAAAATAGTGATTATCTTGGGGAGAATACGAAATATTTGCTTGTATATAAAGATCTTGCATGGGATTGTAATATGCTTTGAGGTAATAGTTAGAAATATTTCTATAATTATCTTTATAAAGTTTATCAACCGGATGGGTATAAGCGGGTCTATAACCTTTTAAGGGAATGTTTGCATAGGTATTTGAAAAGCTTCCAAAAAGTCCAAAATTTTTCGTAATATACATAGAAGCCTGTGCGCGAATGATTTGCTTCGAAAATTCCGGTTGCGCATTTTGGGTGTAAGATTCTAGAAAATCTTCTTGTTGGGAAGGATAAATATGATATTTTGTTTGTGCAGAACCGGTGGTTTGATAGGAAATTTTTGTTTGAAAATCTTTAGAGGGCGATTTGGTGCGCATATCTACTACCCCACCTTCAAATCCTCCATATTTGGCAGAAATATTACTATCATAAACATTGATTGTATCAATATTTGAAGAATCAATTGCAATTCCTTGAGAACGTCCCGGAATATTTGTAATGCTATTGGGATTATTGGAGACGGGATCAAGATCATTGTTGATGTTTATCCCATCAATGCTAAAGAGATTTTGATAATAAAGCCCTCCATTGATAGAAATATTTACAGGATCAATTTCTCCCGGAATTTTGGAACTTTGTTGGGTATTGCTAAACTGAACATTAGGATTGATTTTTAAAAGACTGGTGATATCGCCATTTCCTGAGGGAAACTCTTCAATAAATTTTTTATCTATACTTCCTCCTCCCCCTAAATTATAAGTATCTACTTTGTTGCCTAACACAGTAATTGGAGGTAAATAATAATATTTTGATAAAATTTTAGTATCTTTAGTTTCCGAAAAACTAAATAATAAACCAATTAATAAAAAATACTTATTCATTTTATAAAATCCTTAATTATATTTTTATATTAATAATAATTATCATAATGATTTCTAGCTTTATATTTTATTAAAATAACATGCCATTTAAAAAATGAAATCAGTTTTTATCAGGATTTTTTATATAATTTTGTATAACAAAGGAATGAAGATGAAAAAATGGATACTAGCCGGAATATTTTTTTGGACAATTACAACAGGGCAAATAGTAGCAAAAGATAATTTTGAGCGGTTTGGTGATGTATTTAGATTGTTGCCTGTATTTGTAGGAGTTGTTTCTTTGGGGATGGAAGATTATCGTGGTTTTGGTGAGCTTGCTTTGGGGAGTTTGGTTACTCAAGGCGTGATAGAAGGTATCAAATGGGGATTTTATGCTGCTCATAAAAATGGACATAATATCGCCTTTGCAAAACGACCTTGTTGTGAAGATTACAAAGGGATGCCCAGTGGGCATGCGGGAGGGGCATTTAGCGCAGCCGGTTTTGTATTTTATCGATATGGTTGGAAGCCTGCTATCCCTGTGATTGTGTTGGCAGCCCTTACAGATGCCTCAAGAGTTTATGCCAGAAAGCATAGCGTTTGGCAGGTACTTGTAGGGAGTGCAATTGGTTGGGGATTTGCATGGTTTTTTACAAGCAAGTATAAGCCTAAAAATTGGGTGATTACCCCTGATGTTGATTTTGATATACAAGGCAATGCAACTTATAATGTAAGGGTTGCTTATCGTTTTTAATTTTTGGAATATCTATTTTTAATTTTATATAAAGTTTTAGATTGATAGTGAATTTAGTGTATATTTATTATGCTCATTAATTTAATTTTTTAGAATGTTTTTATTTAAATATAGCTAATATGTTGTCTGATTTTCTCTTTTGAAATTAATTTAAGTCTAAGGAGTATTTATGACAATAGCTTCGCGTATATTGAGTATATTATTTGTATCAATGATATTGGTAACAGCGATTATTGTTTTTAGTTCTTTTCGTCTGAATGATGAAGTTGAAAGTTTTTTGATAGAAAAACTTGATAAAACTGCTATTGATGAGAGAAAGCAACAATTAAAAGATGCTTATGATATTATTGACCAGGCTACACATGTCATGTATCAAGCTTATGCGAGAGATGGGAGAATAGGGTATTTAGAAAAAGATATTATACAAATATTACAAAGCGTTAATGATAGTAAAAATACAACTTATCCTTTAATTATTAAATCTAACGGAATAGTTTTGTTTGATCCAATCAACCCGGAGATGCAAGGTAAAAACGCTATTAGTGCTGTGTCTGTTGATGGTATTGCCTATATTAAAGGGTTTATTGAGGCGGCAAAAAAAGGTGGAGGGTTTATTGAATACAAGATGCCTAAGGTTGCCGGAGGAGTGCCGGAGAAAAAAATTGCCTATGCTCAAATTGATAGAGATGCCGGTTATATTGTTGTCATAACAGCTTATGTTGGCGATATCAAAGCATCTATACAAAAAGTTCAAGATGAAATTGGTCAAAAAATTGATAACGGTTCTATAAAATTCCTTATTATTGCTATAGTTGTTGTGTTAGTTATTATTTTGGCTTCTTTCTTCTATATCCGCCATAGTATTATTAATCCCCTCAAGAGTCTCATTGTGCGAGCGAGAAATCTTTCTGGCGGAGATGGCGATCTTACCGGGAAGCTTGAAATTAAAGGGAAAGATGAGGTAGCCCAAGCAAGTGCTGCTATTAATGACTTTATTGAAAAAGTAAGGGTGTTGATTGTGGAAGCCAAACAGCTCTCCAGTGAAAATTCATCTATAGCCCATGAGTTAAGCTCTACTTCATTGCAAACCGGAAATAGAGTAGAGGAATCTACTAATATTGTCGCAAATGTAACGGGAAAAAGCAAGTCTATAAAAGATGAAATGGATGTATCCATAGGGGTTGCTCAGGATAGCAAAAGAGATTTGCAAGAAGCTAGAGAACATGTGCAAACTGCAAATGAAGCTATTGAGAATCTTTCTAATCAGATTGTTGCATCTGCAAAAACAGAATCAGAGCTTGCTATCAAGATAGAGCGTCTCAGCAAAAATGCCGATGATGTTAAATCTATTCTTTATATTATTGATGATATTGCCGATCAGACTAATTTGTTAGCGCTTAATGCGGCTATTGAGGCGGCACGGGCAGGCGAACATGGAAGAGGTTTTGCTGTTGTGGCTGATGAGGTAAGAAACTTAGCAGAAAGAACGCAAAAAAGTTTAACTGAAATTAATTCAACCATCAATGTGATTGTTCAAGAAATATCAGATGTTAGCGGACAAATGAATGAAAATTCTCAAAAAATTGAGGAACTTACTCATATTTCCAGTGAAGTCCAAAATAAAATTGTAAGCATGAATAAGATCATGAGTGGAGCAATCGCAACAGCTGACAAGACAGTTGATAATTATATTGATACCGGAAAGGGTATTGAAAGTGTTATTCAAGGAGTTTCAGGGATTAATGATATTTCTACAGAAAATGCAAGGAGTGTTGAAGAAATTGCAAGCGTAGCTGAACATCTTAATAAAATGACTGAAATTCTTAACAATAAATTAGCAGAGTTTAAGACTTGAAAACTTCCAAGCTTGTATTGATAGGGGCTTCTACGGGAGGTCCGGGACATCTTAACAAACTTTTAAGGGGTATCCCCAATCAAGGGATACCTATCGTGATAGCTCAACATATGAATACAGTGTTTATTCCCTATTTTGTTGCACAATTTGGACGCGAAATGAATATGGAAGTCATTGAAATTTCACAAAAACAATATTTGAGTGGGGGTATTTTTATTTGTGATAAAACTTCTGCCTTAATGCCCGAATCTCCTCTTGCAATAGCTCCACAAGAAATACAAAGTATTTATAACCCCAATATTAATGTCTTATTTCAATCCGGTGTTAATGTTTGTAGTTTTACAAATATTTTAGCCATACTTTTAACAGGGATTGGAGATGATGGAGCACAAGGATTGTGGGAACTCTATAAGGCAGGCGCAACATGTATGGCTGAGAGTGAAGCAAGTGCAATTGTCTATGGAATGCCAAAAAAAGCTAAAGAAATCAATCCTAACTTGAATATTTTGCATTTAGATGATATTAAAGCAAGGCTAGAGAGATTTTTGTATGTTTTTTAGAAAAAAAGAAAAAGAAATTACCAAAGATAAAAAATCAATTCCAACTCCCTTGCCGGATGATGAATCAGGTTTAATTGAATTCATTGATACAATTAAAAAAACTTCAGGAGTTGATTTAAGACCCAAACAAGAAGTTATCAAAGAAAGATTGGGAAATTTTGCACAAGTTCATCATATCAGCAGTTTCAAGGCGCTTAATGACAAAATTTTAAGCGATCATCTCCTAAGACAAGAGACTCTGAATCTTATCACAGTGAATGAAACTTATTTCTATAGAGAATTGCTTCAACTTGAAGGAGCAATAGGCTTTGCTAAAACTTTACAAAAAAACATTCGAATTCTTTCAGCCCCATGTTCAAGTGGAGAAGAAGTTTATTCAATTGGAATGCTTGCCTATGAAATGGGTTTAAATTTAAATCAAATTAAAATTTATGGGATTGATATTAATTCTGATGCAATTGAAAAAAGCCTGCAAGGTCTTTACTCTTCAAGGTCTTTACATCGTTTAAATGATAATCTCAAAAGCAAGTTTTTTGACGTAGTCGGCAATGATTTTAAGATAAAAAAAAGATTATTACCTGAATGCGAATTTAGACAGATGAATATTTTTGATGAAAACTTTTTAAATCTGGGTACTTTTGATATTGTGTTTTCACGGAATATGATGATTTATTTTGATGCCACTTATCGTCTCAAAACAATTCAAAGGTTTCATAAAATCTTAAATACTCATGGGAGACTTTATGTTGGGCATGCAGATTTGATCCCAAATACAGATCTTTTCAATAAGAACATGGCAGATCGTATTATCTATTACCAAAAACTTTAGGGATCAAGTTATTTGAAATCAATCTTTTTTCTTCACCATTCTTCGTAATGTTACAAAAAATTTCATCCATTCATCTAATTCCATCAAGGGATGCCCTCCCCATTTAGTGTTAGGCGGTAGATTTTTCCCCACAGCTCCACGACCTGCGATTTGTGTAAAATCTCCAATATGGATATGTCCTCCCGTTCCTGCTTGACCACCCATGACAACATTGCGTCCTGTTGTCGTAGAACCGGCTAAGCCTACTTGAGATACAATAAGTGAATGTTCTCCAACAACACAATTATGACCAATTTGAACAAGATTATCAATTTTTGTGCCTTTTTTGATTCTGGTTTCTCCAAATACTGCACGATCAATGGTATTATTAGCACCAATTTCTACATCATCTTCAATTACCACACATCCATTATGTTCAATTTTGATATGTTCTCCCATCTGAGTATGGGCATAGCCAAAACCATCGCTTCCGATTACGCTTCCGGCATGAATATAAACATTGTTGCCAATTTGTGTATCTCTATAAATAACTACATTAGGGAATATTTTGCAGTTTTTTCCAATATGAACATTATCACTGATGACAACTCCGGGCATCAACAAACACCCTTCATCAATTTTTACATTTTTTCCCAAAAAAACATGAGGCATGACAATAGTATTTTTACCTATATTTTGGTCATGGGCATCATTATCTTGAAAACAAGGAGAACAGAATTGAGGTTTGGCAAAAAAATGAGAAAGTTTTGCAAAAGCTAAATGGGGATCACTCACGACAATAGCTTGTATATGACTTGGCACTGCGTATGCATCTTTTTCTCTAATAAGCACAGCTCCGGCTTGTGAGGTTGATAAGTTTTTGAGATATTTATTTTGATCAATATAGCTAATATCGTTTTGAGAAGCATGATCGAGTGGTGCTAGAGTAGCAACTTCAAAATCTCTAGTTATTGAGGGTTGTAAATTGATTTTTTGAAGCATTTCAGAAAGTTTCATCATTTCTCCTATTGTTGTTATTTTTAAAGCTAAGATTTTGGATTTTATTTTGTTTAATTTCAAAAAACATTATTTTCTTCCTTGTTCAATAATGTGATAAAAACTATCTGCATCAAGAGAAGCATTCCCTACAAGTACTCCATCTACAGCTTTTGCATGAAGGATTTCTTCTGCATTTTTTGCATTAACGCTTCCTCCATAAAGCAGGGGAGCAGGGGAAATATCTTTGATACTTTGATGAACTTGTTCAATTTGTTCTGTTGTGGCGCTCAATCCTGTTCCTATTGCCCAAATAGGTTCATAAGCAATGATAAGCTTATCATAATTAGTGGGAATGCCGGCAAATTGTGTTTGGATAAATTTCTTGAGGGCGTTGAATCCCTTTTGTCTAATAGATAAATCTTCACCTACACAATAAATGATTTCAAATCCATTTTTAGCAAAAAAATTAAATTTATCAGCACAAAATTTTTGAGATTCACCTAAAATATTTCTTCTTTCGCTATGTCCAATCAGGATTGTTTGAATATCAAATTCATGAAGTGCTTCTAACCCTATTTCGCCGGTAAATGCTCCATTAATCACAGGATAGGCATTTTGAACACCTATTTTTAAATGTTGAAAGTTGTTTTTACACAAGGCGCTTGAAGTAGGGAAAACATAGATCCTATCTGATTGATCAATTTTTTTATCCAGCGCTTCTAAATAAGTTTTTGTGCTGGCTCTTGTATGATTTGTTTTAAAATTTGCAGCAATAATTTTTTGCATAATACCTCATTATTTATGGAGTAATAAAATTTTATAGGATATTGTAGCAATTATTTACAAAAAGTATCATAATCATCTCAAGAGGTTTATTTCTCAATAAATTTAAAAATTTTAAGACATTTTTTAACAAAATTTGTCTTATAATTATGAGCAACGCAATTATGGTTTAGGAGATTGAATGCGAGTAAATGTTTCCTCAATGGGTGCACATATGACACTTATGGCAAATACAGCTTTTAATATTGCGAATACAAACAACAAACAAGCTCTCACCCTCAACACCAATCTTATAGACAATAATCGTAGCGTTAGTGCTCTCACAACTATTGCAAAACATTCCCCTACTCCAGATACACAAATCCCCAATCTCATTGTTGGTCAAAAAGGAATACAAGCAAATGCTGTGGCAATTAAAAGCAATGATTTGGTAACCAGAACTTTGCTCGATTTAAAGGTTTGAATTTATAAACTAGGAGAGATAAATGCAACAAGATAAAATCATCGAAAGTTACTTGGGCATCACCCCAGAACGCAAAAAAAGCAAAATGCCGGCCAAACTTGATTTTTGGCAAAGTGCGACAGGATTATTTTTGGCTATTTTTATGATAGTGCATATGTTTTTGGTATCCAGCATACTCATTAGTGATGAAGCTATGTATAAAGTAACCAAATTTTTTGAGGGGAGTTTTTTGTTTAAAGCAGGGCATCCGGCAATTGTAAGTGGTGTTGCGGTTGTCATTATTATTGCGCTTGTGGTGCATGCTTTGTTGGCAATGAGAAAATTTCCTATTAATTATAAGCAATTTATTGTGTTAAAAACCCATAAACATCTCATGAGACATAGCGATACAAGCCTATGGTTTGTTCAGGCTGCCACAGGATTTGCAATGTTTTTTTTGGCAAGCGTGCATTTGTTTGTGATGCTTACACAACCTCATACAATTGGGCCTAATGGTTCTGCATATAGATTTGTAAGTGAGCATTTTTGGATTCTTTATTTATTTTTGCTTTTTGCAGTGGAATTACATGGATCTATTGGTCTTTATAGATTGTGTATCAAATGGGGTTGGTTTGAGAAATTGGGTCTTATAAATTTGCGTAGAATTAAGTGGTTTATGAGTGTATTTTTTATTGTTTTAGGGCTTTTGACTTTTGGAGCATATATTAAAAAAGGTCTTACTCAAACAGATACAACAATAAACTACAAACACATTGATACACAACTATATGGCAAGGGAGAATAAATGAAAGTAACATATTGTGATTCATTAATTATTGGTGGTGGATTGGCCGGGCTTCGAGCAGCAGTTTCCGCCAAACAAAGAGGGCTTAGTGTGATTGTTTTGAGTTTGGTTCCTGTTCGTAGAAGTCACTCTGCTGCCGCTCAAGGAGGCATGCAAGCAAGTCTTGGAAATGGAAAAATGAGTGAAGGGGATAATGAAGATGTGCATTTTCTGGATACCGTAAAAGGAAGCGATTGGGGTTGTGATCAAAATGTTGCCAGAATGTTTGTTACAACTGCTCCTAAGGCAATTAGAGAATTAGCCGCATTTGGTGTGCCATGGACGAGAATCAAAAAAGGTGATAGACCTGCAGTTATTAATGGTGAGCATGTAACTATTACTGAAGATGCTGATAGGCATGGTTATATTCAATCAAGAGATTTTGGAGGGACTAAAAAATGGAGGACATGTTTTACATCTGATGCTACAGGGCATACTATGTTATACACAGTGGCCAATGAAGCTTATAAATATGGCGTGGATATTCGTGATCGCAAAGAAGCAGTATCTATTATCTATGAAGATGGTCAATGCTATGGGGCTATTGTGAGAGATTTGATTACAGGAGAAATTTCAGCCTACATTTCAAAAGGTACTTTGCTTGCTACCGGTGGTTATGGCAGGATTTATGCGCATACTACAAATGCTGTAATTTGTGAGGGAATAGGTGCGGCAATTGCGATGGAAACAGGGATTGCAAAGCTTGGCAATATGGAGGCAGTTCAGTTTCACCCTACTTGCCTGGTCCCCAGCGGCATATTAATGACAGAGGGTTGTCGTGGCGATGGGGGTGTTTTGAGAGATAAAGATGGTTACCGCTTTATGCCTGATTATGAACCTGAGAAAAAAGAACTTGCAAGTCGTGATGTCGTTTCTAGAAGAATTTTGGAACATATCAAAAGTGGTAAGGGTGTCAAATCTCCTTATGGCGATCATGTTTGGTTAGATATATCTATATTGGGTCGTGCTCATATTGAGAGAAACTTACGTGATGTCCAAGATATTGCCAAAACTTTTACGGGCATAGATCCTGCTGATGAGGGGAGTAAGGGATGGGTGCCTATTAAGCCTATGCAACACTACTCAATGGGAGGAGTAAGAACAAATTATAAAGGAGAGACCCATCTAAAAGGATTATTTTGCGCGGGTGAGGCTTCTTGTTGGGATTTGCATGGGTTTAACCGGTTGGGGGGAAATTCTGTAAGTGAAGCCATAGTATCCGGCATGATTATTGGGGATTATTTTGCAGAATATTGTGTGGGCGCTAATGTCGATGTGCAGACAAAAACAATCCAATCTTTTCTTGAAAAAGAAGAAAAATACCTTGCCTCTCTTTTGAACAATAGTGGCAATGAAGATGTCTATGAAATCAAGAATAAAATGAAAGTCATTATGGATGAAAAAGTTGGTGTATTTCGTGATGGTCCTATTTTGGAGGAAGCTGTTAAGGAGCTTGAAGAGCTTTATAAACGTTCTAAAAACATCAATGTTAAGAATAAGAAAATGCATAATAATCCTGAGTTAGAAGATGCTTATAGAGTCCCTAAAATGTTAAAAATTGCTCTTTGTGTAGCAAAAGGCGCACTTGATAGAACAGAATCAAGAGGCGCCCATACGCGAATGGATTATCCCAAACGAGATGATGAAAAGTGGCTTAACAGAACATTGGCATCATGGGCAGATCCGGAACAAACATTGCCTACTTTGGAATACGAAGATTTAGATGTGATGACAATGGAAATAACGCCTGATTTTAGAGGATATGGTGCTAAAGGGAACTTTATCCCTCACCCCTTAAAAGAGAAACGAGATGCCCAGATTAAAAAAATTGTGGAAGAAATTCAGGCAAAAGGTGGGGATAGGTATGATCTTCAAGATGCTTTGATGCCATTTGATTTGCTGCCTAAATATAAAGCTAGAAATCAACGATTAGGAGATAAAAAATGAGTACGCAAGAAAATAAAGGAAGAGTGATTACCATTAGAGTCTTAAAGTTCGATCCTCAAAGTGCTGTGTCTAAACCTCATTTTAGAGAATATCAATTAGAAGAAACCCACTCAATGACAATTTTTATTGCTTTGAATTTAATTAGAGAACATCAAGATCCTGATTTGAGTTTTGATTTTGTTTGTCGCGCAGGGATTTGTGGGAGTTGCGCGATGATGATTAACGGTCGTCCAAGACTTGCTTGTAAGACTCTAACTCAAAGTTTTTCTGAAAATGTGATTACCTTGATGCCTTTGCCTGCTTTTAAACTTATCAAAGACTTAAGTGTAAATACAGGGGAATGGTTTGCAGGCATGACTAAACGTGTTGAGAGTTGGATTCATACTAATGAAACTATTGATATTTCTAAACCTGAAGAAAAAGTCGATCCTGATGTTGCCCAAGATATATTTGAGTTGGACAGATGTATTGAATGTGGGTGTTGTATTGCAAGTTGTGCAACCAAACTAATGAGAGAAGATTTTGTTGGTGCAGCAGGCATGAACCGTGTTGTAAGATTTATGATTGATCCCCATGACAAACGAAGCGATGATGATTTCTATGAGCTTGTGGGCAATGATGATGGGGTTTTTGGATGCATGAGTTTGATTGCTTGTCATGATACTTGTCCAAAGGAGCTGCCATTACAGACTAAAATCGCTTATTTGAGGCGTAAAATGCTTTCGGTAGGTTGTAAAAAATCTTAACCCTTTCAAACAAAAAATTAATAGAAGATAATGTAGAATTAGACCCATAAAATTTTCTTCTATTTTAGGTAGGGTATGCTGAGCGAGACCAATATTGCTGTTATGTTGTTTGTGGCATTTTTTGTTTTGAGTGGGTGTTCATCTGTTATCGCATCTACAAAAGGGATACCTAAGGATAGGTTACCCCCACAAGTATTTGTCCAAAATTTTGATCCCATCCAAACAGAGATTGGAAAAGTTTATGCTAAAGAACTTCTCAAATCTCCTCAAGAAAGCGCTGCAATGAATATCAAAGATGGTTCTTATGCGCTTTTGCACCGAGCCGGATTGGCACGAATGGCCCAAAAAAGCATTGATATTCAAACTTATATTTACAAAAATGATATTGCTTCACGTATTTTGATGCATGAGATATGGGAAGCTGCAAATCGTGGTGTGAAAGTTAGAATTTTAATTGATGATAATGGGCTTGACTCAGACTTTTCTGATGTGATTGCTTTAGATAATCACCCCAATATTAGTGTTAAAATTTTCAATCCCTATAAAAATAGAATTCGATTTTTTAGATTCCCTGAAATGGTGTATGACTTTGGTAGAATCAATAAGAGAATGCACAATAAGCTTTTTATTGTCGATAATATTGCTTTGATTATCGGAGGCAGGAACCTTGCAGATAACTACTTTGATAATAATTTGAATGTCAATTTTTCAGATACAGATGTTTTTTTCTTAGGTAAGATTGCTCAAGAAGCCCACGATAGTTTTGATGCATATTGGAATTTTCATCGCTCTATTCCTGTTGCTTTATTACCTTCAAAATCTAAAATAAAAAAGTATTTGAAAAAATACCCTGAATATTTAAAAAAAATTGAAGGTTCTCCAAAAGATTGGGAAATTTATCATCGTGCAATTGAGGGTTTCATATCCAGATATAAAAATAGACAAAACATTGTATATTGGGGACATGCAAAATTAATCGCCGATCTTCCTGAAAAAATACAAGAAGATAATAAAAGCCCTATTACCGAAGCATTGAGTAAAATCTGGAAATCAACTACAGATTCAATTTATATTTCCTCAGCCTATTTTGTTCCGGGAGAAAAAGGGATAAAACACCTTGAAAATGCAGTAAATAAAGGAATTGACATTAGTATTTTGACTAATTCTTTATCTTCCACAGATGCTTTAGTTGTTTATAGCGCTTGGGAAAAATATCGTAATGAATTGGTAAAATTGGGTGTGAATGTCTATGAATACAAGCGCAATGAGGGTAAGGTTAAAATTCGAGGAAAGTTAAGCTCAGGAGCTTCTTTACATAGTAAAACTATTGTATTTGATGATAAGATTACTTGGGTGGGGAGTTTTAATCTTGATCCGCGTTCTGAAAGTATCAACACTGAAGTTATAGCTGTATTTGATAATAGTGATTTTGCCAAAGAAACCAAAAGGCTTATGCAAATAGAAATGCAAAAATCATGGCATCTTATTTTGAGAAAAAATAAGGTTATATGGGAGGGTGTTGAAGATGGTAAAGTTATCGATGAAAAACATTCTCCGGACACAAGTTGGTTTGTTCGATTTGTCAATTTCCTTGCAAAAATTTTCCCTGAAAGCCAAATTTAATTTAGACTTTTATCTTGTCATCATTTTGTGATTCAAAAATTGGAAGGATCTAAAAGTAAGTCTTATTGGTTGATAAATACACATAAATCGATAATACGATTAGAATAACCCCATTCATTATCATACCATGCCATGATTTTTGCCATTTTGCCAATACTAAAAGTCAGATCCTCTGCGACAATAGCACTTCTGGAATCATTGAGAAAATCAGTACTTACACCATATTTTTTATCAATACCCAAAATTCCTTTGAAATTGTTATTGGAAGCTTCACATAAGGCATTATTAATATCTTGAGTAGAGATTTTTTCTTTAAGTTGAAGGTTTAAATCTACCATAGATACATCAATAACCGGAACTCTAACACTATGACCATCAAGTTTATCTTTGAGATTAGGGAGAATTTTATAGATTGATTTGGCTGCTCCTGTGGTGGTGGGAATAATATTAACTGCAGCAGCACGTGAACGTCTTTTGTCTTTTTTGTGGGCACAATCAAGTAAATTTTGATCGTTGGTATAACTATGAATTGTAGTAAGGATGCCTGCTTCTATCCCAAACTTGTCATCTATAATTTTGCAAATAGGCGCTAGACAATTTGTTGTGCAAGATGCATTTGAAATAATTTTTTCTCCATTATAGAGTTGATGATTAACCCCTATGACAAAAGTTGGAGTTTCATCATTTGTAGGTGCAGAAAATACGACTTTTTTGATGCCTTTTTGAAGATGGTGCTTGACTTCTTTTTGGGTTAGAAATAAACCGGATGACTCAATAACAACATCAGCATTACAGATAGAGAAGTCTAAATCTTGAGGATTTTTGCAAGAAAATGTTTGAACAGGTTTAAAATTAACAAAAAGTTGTTTATTCTTATAAGAAATACAATCAGGAAAATGTCCATGTGTGCTATCATGCTCAAGCAAGTAGGCAAGTATTTCCCAATCACTTGTATCATTAATCCCTACTAATTCTACATCATCTCTGTTGGCAATGACTCTTGCTATGCTTCTGCCGAGTCTTCCAAAGCCATTAATAGCGATTTTTAGTTTAGACATACACACTCCTTAAGGCTTAAAATTATAATAATATTTTATCTCATAGTGGATTCAAAAGTGATTTACTTAATTTACAATTTCTTGACACAAATAATGTATGATTGGAGTATTAATCTAAACTAAGGGGTTAAAAATGGGTCTATATGACAGAGATTATATAAATAACAAAACACAAAGTTATAGTAGCACTATGAGTGAGAGTGCATTGGTAAGCTTTGTGAAAACAACTTATAAATTTTTTGCCGGAAGTTTGTTGCTTGCCACAATTGGTGCATTGATAGGGTTTCAATATTTTGATGCGGTTTTGCAATACAAATGGGCAATTTTTATTGCTGAAATTGTTGCATTTTTTGGTTTGATGTTTTCAAAAAGCAAGCCGGGATTAAATGTGGCTATGTTGTTTATTTTTACGTTTTTATCAGGTGTTACGCTGGTGCCTTTGTTGGGATTTGTTATTGCTAAGTCAGGTGCAGGTGCTATTTGGCAAGCGCTTGGTATGACAACGATTATTTTTGGAATTATGAGTATTTTTGCTCTTAAAACCAAAACAGATTTAGCCAACATGGGAAAAATGCTTTTTATTGCATTGATTGTTGTGGTCATTTGCTCATTGGTTAATATCTTTTTGGGTTCTCCTGCTTTTCAAGCAATTATTGCCGGGGCTTGTGCAATTTTATTTAGTGTTTATGTAGCTTATGACACCCAAAATATGATGAAAGGACTATATGATAGTCCCATAGATGCAGCCCTAAGCTTATATTTAGATTTCTTAAATATCTTTATATCTATTTTGCAACTAATTGGTATATTTGGTGGAAGAGACGATTAAAGATAAAGGCATTCAAAGGATTTTAGATGCTAATTTAAATCGCCTTAAAGAGGGGATTCGAGTTATTGAAGATACTGCCAGGTATCTTCAAGATGATAAAAAAATTGCTTCCAGGCTTAAGAATTTAAGACATACAGCTACTTTAAACCACTTTAACTCACTTCTAAATAGTCGTGATAGCATTGGGGATGTTTTGAAAAAGACTATCTCAAGTGAAGCCAAACGTCAAGATATAAAGGCTATTGTTAGCGCCAATTTTAAACGTGCACAAGAAAGTTCCAGAGTGCTTGAAGAATACCTCAAATATGAAGAATTAAAAGATTTTGGAAATAGCGAAATTTTTAAAAATATTCGTTATGAGCTTTATGAGATTGAAAAAGAGTTTATCTTAAAATATTTTGCCAGATAAGAGACTTAGCTTTTATCTAACATCAGGATTTTTTCGATAATCCATAATCATTGCATAAACTTCATCTTTGAGTTTGAGTTTGAGTTTTTTCATTTTGTCAATTTCAATTTCTGAGATTGGGTTGAGACCGTTTTCAGCATTAGTGATTTTTTGATCTAATTCATTGTGCTCATCAAAAATTTTTTCAAAATGTGCATTTTTAGCTTTTAATTGAGAGATTTCTTCTCGGTATTCATGAAACATTGGATACTCCTCATAAAAATTAGATTATTCTTAATTTTAAACTACTTTTACCAACAAACCACTTAAAGACTCAAATTTTTAAGTACTACGATGGAAACAAAAGTTATTGATATTTTTTTATTAAACAAAATAAATATTTGCGAAAATGATTATGCTCTATTTTGAATTTCTTTAATAATCTCATGTCCATGATTGAGTGCTATTGCGATAGAACCTCCGGATTTGAATAAAATATCCCCTGCAATAAAAAGATTTTTTATCGAGCTTTCAAGTTTGTCATTGATAATAGGGATATTATTCGCATCTAATGAGATGCCGCATTTCTTGAGAAAATCTATTGGCGCCACACCTCCAATAGCATAAACTATTTTATCAAAAATCTCACTAGTTTTATCTGTAAAGAGGACTTTAATTTTTTCTTCTTCATCTTCAAGTGCTTCAATGTCAATCCCAAATTTTGTTTTGAGCTTTTTTTGCTTGATTAATTCTTCGATATTTTGGGCATTTGATTCATTGATGCGGCTAAATTCGGTACGACGATAATTGAGTGTTGTATCTGTGATGGTTGCCAAATAACAAGCGTATTCCACAGCAGAGTTTCCTCCCCCAACAACAAGAATTTTTTCTCCTTGTTGGCAATCATTGATGTTATAGAGTACTTTTTTTAATAATGCAATAGGAATTTTATAAGCAGGCTTATTGGGTTGTCCCATTTTTCCTATAGATACAACAATATATTTAGCATGATAAGTGTGGTTATCTGTAGTAGTAAGTAAAAAATTATTATTTGATTTTTTAATTGATTCAATTTCAGATTTAAATTTAGTATCAATATTGTGATTTTTAAGAATTTCATCAAATAATTCTAATGTGCTTTCTTTGGTCCCATCATTGAAAAATATATTACCATTGAGTTCTACTTTTTGTCCTTTGTAGTCTTTATCTACGCGTTTGTGATCTTTATAAAATTTTCTAATAGTCATGGAATGTTCTTCGCCTTTTTCAAACATGATGATATTCTTAATGCCGCTAATAACGCCTTCAACAGCACAAGATATACCTCCGGGACCTGCACCAATAATAGCTATATCATAGATTTTGTTCATCTTTATTCCTTTTGATATTTTTTTGTTTTTCTTCTTTTCTTGCAGCTTCATTGAGGTCATCTACTCCATCAAATAACACGCCTTGCGTCATTTTCTTCTCATCATCAAATTGTCCTGTTTTTAGCCCCCACAAAAAAGCTATAAGCCCCAAAAGACCTATTAAAATAGAAACAATAAGCATAACGATTAACACGCTTGTATTCATATTATCTCCAAAAATGGCAAGATTTTTTCTATGCTTAGCCCTAAAGCTGTGCTTTCTAGTCCGGTTTGGGATTTTATGTAACTTTTGTGAAAACCTTCTATCATCACACAACCTGCTTTTCCCATCCACTCTTTAGACGCCAAATAATTATGGAGATGTTTTTTGTCGAAGTTTTTTAGCTGATATCTTGTAGATGAAATATCAATAAATTCAAGTTTTGTAGTTCGATACATCATACAAGTGATGATTTCAATTGTTTGATTACTTTGTGATTCCAAATAAGATTGGGCTTGAATTTTGTTTTTGGCTTTTCTTTGTAAAATTCCTGCCACACTTACGACTGTATCTGCGGCTAATATTGGAGTTTGATAGCCAAAATTTTGAAGAGCTTTTTTATATTTTCCCATAGTCGCCAGATATGCAAAGTTTTGAGGGATTGTTGTTTGCAAAGAGTCTTCATCAAAATCTAAGGGTTTTTGTATAAAACTAATCCCAAATTTTTGCAATAATTTTGCTCGGATAGGTGAATTAGAGGCTAAAATAATCAAATATTCTCCTCAAGCTTTTGTTTTAAGAATTTTTTTGCAAATTCTAATGCATCAGCGAGTTTGGAAATGTTTTTCCCTCCTGCAGTAGCAAAATCTTCTCTCCCTCCTCCTCCTCCATCTAGGATTTGAGCAGTTTTTTTGACCCATTCTCCTGCATTGATAGGGGCATTTTTAACTCCACAAGCCAATGAGATTTTTTGATTTTCGCATAAAATAAGTAAAATAGCAATTTTATCATACGTATTTTTAGCATTGTCAATAATTTCTTTAATATTTCCAGACTCTAATTTTTGCACGATAAGTTTAATGCCTTTGATTTCTTCAAATACATGGAGATCAGAAGTTTGATGAGATTTTGAAATTTTGTCTTTAAACTCTTTGATTTGATCTTTGAGCTTGTGGATACCTGAACAAATATCTTGATTTTTGAGTATTGTTTTGGCTTCTTCAATAGTTTGTAGAGCATTTTTTCCATATTCATAACCGGACTTTCCGCAAACTGCTTCAATTCTTCTCACACCACTACTTACTCCGGATTCTTTAAGGATGTAAAAACTTCCAATATTGCCTGTATTTTGCACATGGATTCCCCCGCAAAATTCACAAGATTCTTCATCAAAGCTTACGACCCGAACAATCTCTCCATATTTTTCTCCAAAAAGAGCCATCGCACCTTTTGTTTTAGCTTCTTCGACAGGTAAAAGTTCGGTTTTTGTTTCAATGTTTTTGAGGATAATGCGATTGACTTCTTCTTGAATATTTATAAGTTCTTGGGTGCTTAAAGCGCTAGGATGAGAAAAATCAAATCGTAATCTTGAAGGTTCTACAAGGCTGCCTGCTTGGGCAATATGAGGACCCAATATTTTTCGTAACGCGGCATGCAAAAGATGTGTAGCACTATGGTGCTTGGCAGTCTCAATTCTTTTGGGGCTTACAAGTATATCTACAATATCACCAATGTGTATTTTTTGAAAAGGGCGTATTCTGGAAATATTTAGACCAAAGTATTTTTTAGTGTCTAATACATCAGCGATTTTTTTCCCTTTTAGATAGAGTTCGCCTTCATCACCTATAGCTCCACCGGATTCAGGATATAGCGGGGTTGTATCAAAAAAGACAAAACCTTCTTCATCAAGAGTGTTGATTTCTTGATAAGAACTATCAAGCAAAGCTAATATTTTTGCTGTAGCAAATGAGTATTCATAGCCATTAAATTGGTTTTCGCCAAATTTTTGAAGTAATTTTGAAAAATCTCCATTTTTTATTTCATCCCCACTTCCTTTCCAGGATGCCTTGGCGCGTTGTTTTTGTTGGAGCATACAGGTTTGGAATTGTTCTATGTCAATATCTGTTTTTTTATCTCTTAGCATGTCTTGGGTCAAATCAAGAGGGAAGCCATAGGTATCATAAAGTTTAAAAGCAACCTCACCGCTAAATTTTGTATTTTTTGGAAGAGAATCAAGTTCTTTTTTAAACATTTCCATTCCTGATTCTATGGTTTCAAAGAATCTTGCTTCTTCCATTTTGCATTGTTCCATGATGGTTTGTTTTTTTTGTGAGAGGTAGTGGTAGTGCCCGCCCATTTGATCGCATACTTTTTGGACGATTTGGTATAAAAAAGGCTTATTTAGTCCTAATAAATAGCCATGTCTCAGCGCTCTTCTAAGAATTCTTCTAAGAACATATCCTCTGCCTTCTTTATCAAAATTTACACCTTGTGCAAGTAAAAAAGCTACTGCTCTTCCATGATCGGCTATTACTCGGAAACTTGCTCCTCCCTCATAGGTGTATTTTTTGCCTGTAAGTATAGAAACTTCCTCAATAAGAGGCATAAATATGGAAGAATCAAAATTGCTATGTTTGCCTTCTAATAGAGCCTGTATTCTTTCTAATCCCATGCCTGTATCAATGCTGGGTTTTGGCAATGGAGTCAGTATCCCATCGCTATTGCGTTCATATTGCATAAATACAAGATTCCAAATTTCTAAGAATCTATCCCCATCTCCTCCAAAATAGTCTTCTTGGGAATGAAAATATTTTTCTCCCTGATCGACAAATATTTCACTGCAAGGACCGCACGCCCCTGTATCTCCCATTTGCCAAAAATTATCTTTGTCTCCCATTTTTTTGATTCTAGATGCATCTATGTATTGGGTCCAAATAGTAAATGCTTCTAAATCATTTTCATGGACACTTACATAAAGCACATCTTTAGAAAATCCAAGTACCTGCGTAATAAATTCCCATGCATAAGCAATAGCTTCTTCTTTAAAATAATCTCCAAAAGAAAAATTTCCTAACATCTCAAAAAGCGTGTGATGCCTTGCTGTATAACCAACATTTTCTAAATCATTGTGTTTTCCTCCTGCACGGATACACAGTTGAGCAGAAGTAGCTCTTTTGGTATTGGGGGCAGGAATTTTGCCTGTAAAAATATCTTTGAATTGCACCATGCCTGCGTTTGTAAAAAGCAAGCTTGCATCATCAGGAACTAAGGGCATGCTTTCATAAACTTGATGACCTTTGGATTTGAAAAAATCTAAAAATTTTGCTCGTATATCTGTACTCATTTTTTCCCCGATTTGCTTAATATTGATAAATCAAAATTTTATCTAAAATGTCCCCATGAATCTAGAGTAAAAACAAAATAAATTTTAATTTAGGTTTAAAATATTTTGAACTCGAAGTGCTATAATGAGATAAAAATTGCGATGAAGGGTTAAAAAATGTTATCAAAAATGCTATTAAAATTTGCATTAAAAAAATGGAATGTCGGGAATTATGAAGTTAAATTCTGGGATGGAGATGTTTATCGTAATGGTTCAACTCCCCCCAAATTCACAATTAAAATCAATCGGGCATTAAAATTAAGTGATTTAAAAAAAGATATGTCTTTAACTGTTGCTGAGGCTTATATGAATGGAGTGATTGATATTGAGGGATCAATGGATGAAATTGCCAGAGTTTTGTATTTGCATGGTAATTATGACTATCTTCATAAATATGATAATATAAAGCCTGCATTAAGCACAGCCAAAGAAAAATCAAATATTTCAAGTCATTATGATTTAGGGAATGATTTTTATTCAATTTGGTTAGATGAGACTTGGAGTTATTCATGCGCGTATTTTAAGACTCCTCAAGATTCGCTACATCAAGCTCAAATTCAAAAACTCGATCACACTTTGAAAAAACTTGATCTTAAAAAAGGCGAAAAACTTTTAGATGTAGGTTGTGGGTGGGGGTGGCTATCAATCCGTGCTGCGCAAACTTATGGGGTTGATGTAATGGGGATTACTATCAGCGAGGAACAATATAAAGCCGCTCTAGAGCGCGTAAAACAAGCAGGGCTTGAAAAACAAATCACAATCAAACTCATGAATTATCAAGATTTAGATAGCACAGAGTATCAATTTGATAAAGTTGTAAGCGTAGGCATGTTTGAGCACGTAGGGAAAGCAAACATCCCATTTTATTTCAAAAAAGTCAAAGAAGTGCTTAAGCCCGGGGGCATGTTTTTACTTCATTCAATTATGTGTTGTTTTGAGGGTGAAACGAATGCTTGGATTGATAAATATATTTTTCCGGGCGGCTACTTGCCTTCACTTACAGAAGTTGTTAAAATAATGAGTGAATCAGATTTTCATCTTTTGATGGCTGAGAGTTTGCGAATCCATTATGCCAAAACTTTAGATATTTGGTATAAAAATTTTAATCACAATTTAGATAAGATATCCCAAAAATATGGTCAAGAATTTATTCGTATGTGGGGATTATACCTTGATAGTTGCGCTTCAGCTTTTCGGGTGGGGAGTGTGGATTTATTTCAGTTATTACTTACAAAAGATGTAAATAATGATTTGCCTTTAACTAAAGAATATATTTATAAATAAGGATATTAGTGAAAAAAGGACCTGACTTAAAACTTGAAACATTTGATTTGACAAAAAAATTTTTTTCCAAGGAAGAGGATTCTCCTTTTGCAATATTATCTTCAGAGATAAAAAAACTTGATGACCCTAGACCCTTAGGGATTAGCGGTCATTTGAGGGCAAAAAATGAAGCTAATACAATTGGACTTTCTATTGAAACTTGTATTGATGGGTTGGATGAGCTTGTCATTACTGTGCAGCCAAGCGATGACAATACTTATGAAATATGCCAAGAAAAGCTAAAAAAATATCCTGATAAAATTAAGCTTTTTTATTATACTCCTGAAGTGCTTCCATGGAATAATTCTCACTGTGCTGATAGGACAAAAGAATTAAATAGTGATAATCAATCTATCCATAATTATGCTCATTATTGTAACTATAGTTTTGTAAAGATTACTTATAAATATTGCATGAAAATTGATGCTGATCAGATTTATTTCACTTCTAAACTTAAAGAGATCAGAGAGGCTATTTTGGCTGCTGATTGTTATGCTAAGCCTAAAAGAAATATTTTTCATAAGATAGCCGGTAGGTTATGTAGGAAATTTTATAACATTCTATCATCTAAACTTTCTATGAAAAATTTTATCAAATTAATGACTATTATTAATGGAAGATGTGCTTATGGTTTGTGTGGTATCAATCTTACCCAACAACATCCGGGGGGGGGGGGTCAAATTAATAGTTTAAAATGTATTTTGGATTATTATTTACCTCTAAAGTCTCTGAAAGCTTCTCTTGGATTATTTAATATTTATAATGGCGGCATGGATACTGCTATTTTTGCTCCTAATTCTTCTAATATTTATCAGTATCTTGTTGATCACCAAGTAGAAATATTAATAACAGCCGGTGCAGCAGGGATTAGAACTCTTGGGTGCTTTTGGTTTCACTTTGGTATGCCAAAAAGAAAGGCTTATTGTGTGGGAAAATATGGAGAAGATTATATAAGTTTAAAAGACTATCTTGACTCCAGCAAAAAAGACTTGTGCTCCAGAGTAAAAATAGCTGCACTTTATAAGCCTGATTATGATCATTTGTTTGGTAATTTGAAGTTTAATTTTGATAAAGATAAAAAGTATATCCAAAATGTTTTAGCGATAGATTAAAATATTTAAATAGATCTTGAGATATCCAAAAGCCAAATAAATATTTATTTGGCTTTTATTTGAATATAATTTATAATGAAAATTATATTTTAAAATAATAATTATAAAACCTATCAATATTGTTCCAAAATTTATAGCTCTATTATAGTGTCCGTGAAACTCTAGAGATTGCCCTATTTTTTAATAAAAAACGAATGAATTTATTAATTTGGAGTTTTTATCTCTCAATAATTTCCCATGGAAGACCTTGTTTTTTAAGCTCTTCCATAAAAGGATCAGGATCGAGTTCTTCCATATTAAATACACCCGGACCTACAGACCTAACGCCCCATTTACCCTCACAAATAAGTTTGGCACTAATCATAGCAGGCACTCCTGTGGTGTAACTCACAGCTTGTGCATTGACTTCTTTGTAGCAACTTTGATGATCGCATACATTATAGATATAAACGGTTTTTTCTTTGCCTTCTTTAGTGCCTTGCATATAGCAACCAATGTTTGTCTTCCCTGTTGTTTTGCCTGCCAGACTTGCAGGATCGGGTAAAAGAGTTTTGAGAAATTGAATAGGAACAATTTTTATTCCATTGTGTTGGACCTCATCAATTCGGAGCATGCCAACATTTTCGAGACATCGCATATGGTTGAGATAGTTTTGTGAAAATGTCATAAAAAATCGTATGCGTCTAAGACCTCTAATATTTTTAGTTAATGATTCAAGTTCTTCGTGATAGAGGAGATAAGAGTCTTTTTCTCCAATCTCAGGATATGCCCATACTTGCATAATTTCCATAGGTTTTGTTTCTATCCATTTGCCATTTTCCCAATATCTGCCTTTGGAGCTTACTTCTCTGAGATTGATTTCCGGATTAAAATTTGTGGCAAAAGGATAGCCATGATCGCCTGCATTACAATCAAAAATATCAATAGAGTGAATTTCATCAAAATAGTGTTTTTGTGCATAAGCGCAAAATACATTGGTTACACCCGGATCAAAACCGGAACCCAAAATTCCAAAAATACTTGCATTTTTATAGGATTCTTGAAATGCCCATTGCTCCTTGTATTCAAATTTGGCTGTATCGGGGTGCTCATAATTGGCTGTATCAATATAATGAGTTTTGGTTTGTAGGCATGCTTCCATAATGGTAAGGTCTTGATAGGGGAGAGCAACGTTGATGAGAACTGTTGGTTTATATTTTTTTATCAATTCTATAAGCGCATTTACATCATTGGCATCAACACTTTCACAAATAATTTTTCCATATCCTTTTTTCTCAATATTTTTTGCAATTTCTTGACATTTGCTAAGCGTTCTAGAGGCTAAGACAATCTCTCCAAAAACTTTTCTATTCATTGCTAATTTGTGGGCTACTACCCCTCCTACGCCACCTGCACCTATTTGTAGGACAACATTCATCATAGACTCCTCTAGAATAATTAAAGTCCGTAATTATAAGATGAAAATGCTTAGGATTAGCAGTTTTTTCTTATAAATTTTTTCTCATAATTTAAGCTAAACTTCTTTAAAATTAAAACCTAATATATAATATTTTATTAAAGAGAAAGGAAAAAAATGCAAACAATCAGTCTAAATATTTATGTGACTTTAGTATGTATGGTTGCTGTGTTATTGCTAGGGCGTTTTTTTATTAAAAAAATCAAATTTTTAAGAGATTATAATATCCCTGAGCCTGTAGTGGGTGGTATAGTAGCTGCGGTTATAGTTTTGATTGTTTATAAGATGTTTCATTTTGAACTAAAATTTGATACATCGCTTAAAGATCCTTTAATGCTTGCATTCTTTGCGACTATTGGGCTGAGTGCAGATTTTGCCTCCTTGAAAAAAGGCGGAAAAATCTTGGTGATATTTTTGGTAGTCGTTGTAGGGCTTTTATTCTTGCAAAATATTATCGGCGTGGCTGTGGCTAAAATAATGGGTGTAAATCCATTAATAGGCATGCTTGGGGGTTCTATTACGATGAGTGGAGGACATGGGACAGGAGCTGCTTGGGCAGGAGTATTCAAAGCTGCCCCTTATGATTTTTCTGCTGCCATGGAAGTGGCTATGGCATGCGCGACTTTTGGACTCGTAAGTGGTGGGATTATTGGAGGACCTGTAGCACGTTATCTTATCAAAAAATATCGTCTAAAAACTCCACATAATTCCGAAAAAACAACTGACAATACCATTGCCCCTGTTGGATTTGAATCCCCTAAAAAAGAACGCTTGATCACAGCGTCAAGCTTTGTAGAGTCTCTAGCTTTAATTGCTATAGCTTTGCTTTTAGGGACAAGTATTTCTGAATGGGTAAAAGCAAACTCAAGCTTTACATTACCCACATTTGTATGGTGTCTTTTTATAGGGGTTATCATCAGGAATATTCTTTCAGCCTTGCATATTCACAGAGTTTTTGATCGTGAAATATCTGTTCTTGGAAATGTAAGCTTGTCTTTATTCCTGGCATTTGCATTGATGACTATTAACCTTTGGCAACTTGTGGCTTTGGCACTGCCTATGTTGGTTATTCTTGTGTGTCAAGTAGTTATGATGATCTTATATGCTATTTTTATAACATTTAGATTTTGTGGCAAAGATTATGATGCTGCCGTTTTTGCTGCGGGACATTGTGGTTTTGGTTTAGGAGCAACCCCTACAGCAATGGTAAATATGCAGACAATTACAAATCACTATGGGTATTCACACGTGGCATTTGTTGTTGTGCCTTTGGTGGGAGCATTTTTTATTGATTTGATTAATGCACTGGTAATCAATGGATTTTTGCAACTTCCTCTTTTTCATTAGGTTTTTAATCCCTTAGAAAAATATTCTAAGGGATTAAAAAGGATTTAAATATCCCTTGCAACTTTATAATCAGGATCATCGAGTTCATAAGTGCAATATTTTTGGGCTAATTGAAGTGCTTTTTTGCAATCTTGGCTGAGATGACGGAGTTTGAGAGTTTTGCCTTGAGAGATATATTTTTTTGTAATTTTATCGATTGCTTCTACCCCGGTGCTATCCATGACTCTAGTTTTGCTAAAATCAATGATAACATTATTTGGATCTGTTCGGATATCAAAGAGATCGTTGAGAAAGCCTGTGCTAGAGCCAAAAAACAAAGGACCTTCAAGTTTATAAACTTTTGTCCCATCTTTTTGAAAACTTATAAAAGCTTTAATTTTAGCTTGTTGGTAGGCAAAAACAAGAGCTGAGATAATCACTCCAACAATAACAGCAACAGCCAGGTCTGCAAAGATAGTAATCACTGTAACAACAACAAGGATAAAGGCATCCGGTTTGCTCATGGATTTTAATCTTGAGATGCTTGCCCATTCAAAGGTTTTGATAGATACCATAAACATAATGCCCACTAAGACTCCAATTGGAATTTCTCCAATGATATTAGGGATGCTTACAGCAAAAATGATAAGCAAAATTGCTGCAGTGGCTGAAGATAATCTTGTGGTTCCTCCTGAGGTAGAATTGATAATGCTTTGTCCAATCATTGCGCACCCTGCCATAGCTCCAAAAAATCCACAAGTTGTATTCCCAATGCCTTGTGCAATACATTCTTTATTGCCATTGCCTCTTTTGGCATTGAGTTCATCCAAGACAGATAATGTCAAGAGCGCCTCTATCAAGCCTACAAGTGCTAAAATTACAGAATAAGGCAAAATAATTTTTAATGTTTCCCAATTTAGAGGGGCTTGAGGGATAGAAAAATGAGGCAAACTCCCGCTGATATTGCCTAAATCAGCAACATTTTTAGTATCCAAATGAAAATAATAAGATACCAAACCTAATCCAATGATAGCCACAAGTCCTGCCGGAATTGCTTGAGTGAAACGGGGGAGGATAAACATGATAGCCATTGTAATCCCTACAAGGATATACATAATTAGCCCTTCATTTTTAAAAAATTGTATTTGACTCATTGCAATTACCATAGCTAGTCCATTCACAAATCCAAAAATTGCAGGTTGAGGTACAAAACGAATGAATTTTCCTAATTTGAAAATTCCTATAAAGATTTGGAAAATTCCTGCTAAAATGCTTGCCCACAAGACATATTGAAGACCATGTGTTATGGAGAGCCCTACCATGACTACCACCATAGATCCGGCAGCTCCACTAATCATGCCGGGTTTTCCTCCAATGAGTGCGCTGATGAGTCCAAGAATAAAAGCAGTATAAAGCCCTACAATAGGATCAAAATTTGCCACTAACGAAAAGGCGGTAGCTTCAGGAATGAGGGCAACTGCAACAACAGATCCTGAAAGTATATCATTTTTGCATTGTTTGAAATTAAAAACAGGTAATTTCATTATTTTTCCTTAATCTTGTGCAAAGCTAATTTTATAAAATTAGTAAAAATCCATATAAATTAAAAAATAGGATTATCTCATAACAAAATTAATCTTATTGAGATTGGCTATTTGCAAGTAAAAATATTCAATTCCATACAGATTGCCAATATTAAAGGAGGTTAAAATTTTAGTTTGTGTAGAATTCGTACTCTTAAAAATGAAGATGAGTTTGAATCCTATCTTATAATATTGTTTTTCTAAAGGAGAGAGATTGAATTCAGATGAAGAGTTATTGTCTTTGTGCATACAAGAGGCATGGCGATACCAGAGTCTTACGCTTCCTAATCCTGCTGTGGGCGCTATGGTTTTAGGGGAGGGAGGTGAAATACTTTCAATTCGCGCTCATACACGCAGTGGTTATGCGCATGCTGAAATCAATGCGCTCAAAGATGCCTATGAGGTTTTGAGTGGTAAAGTATGCCCATTTAGCCAATCTCAAGATATCCATCATTATCTGCAACATCACCATCAAGGTATTTTTGAGAAATGCAGCATTTATGTTACTTTAGAGCCTTGTAACCATTATGGCAAAACTCCTCCATGCGCAGAGCTTTTAGAAAATATCAGACCTAAAAAAATTGTAATTGGGGCATTAGAGAGACAAGGAGAAGCCCATGGAGGATCTCAGAGATTAAAAAAGGCAGGAATTAATGTTGAGTGTGGGGTTTTAGAATCCGGGTGCGAAGATTTACTTTATCCTTTTTTGTGTTTGAGACAAAAAGGACATTTTAATTTGTTTAAAATTGCTCAACGACTTAACGGAGATTACCAAAGCGGTAAGATTTCAGGAAGAGAATCCATAGAATTCACCCATAATCAACGTAGTATAGCCAATACAATGATTATTTCAGGAAAGACAGCACGAGAAGATAAACCTATTTTAGATGCCAGGTATGGTTTAGAAATTTATGGCAAAAAAGCGCCTAATATAAAAATTCTTAGCACACATAAAAAGTTTGATTCTTCTATCCCTCTTTTTCATGTGCATGAGCGTCATGTGCAAATATGTTCGGAACCATCTGAGCTTGGGTTGGATTGTGGATTTAATTTGATTGAGGGAGGTTGGAAACTTTTTGAGACACTTTCTTCTTTTGTGGATATGGTTTTAATCCATATTTCTCCAACAATAATATCAAATAGCGCAAATAACGGATTCTTTTGGCAAGGAAAAATGCTTCATACCCAAAAATTAGGAGATGATGGATTAATATGGATAAAAAAATTTTAAAAATTTATCAACTCCATGATGGGTATTGTTACAATAGTGATAGTTTATTTTTGTATGATTTTGCCAGGGGTTTTGTGAAAAAAACTGATTCTATTTTGGATGTAGGCTCAGGGAGTGGGGTTGTAGGGTTACTTTGCGCTAGAGAGAGTGGAGCAGAATTGATGATGATAGAGATAGATTCTTCTATGGTGTTTTTATCAGAGTTGAATGCAAAAAGCGCAGGTATCCAAGCCCGCATAGTGTGCAAGAATTTTTTAGAATTTCAGAGTATCCAAAAATTTGACATGATTGTATCCAATCCTCCATTTTATCGATCGGGTATTGTAAGCGCCGGAAATAAACGGATTTGTATAGCTAGGAGTGAAGAATTTTTGCCATTTGAAAAACTATGTATGCAAGTAAAAAGATTGTTGAAACCTCAAGGCAGTTTTGTATTTTGTTATGATGCAAAAGAATCTCATCGCATTTTTTATATGCTCAAAGATATGGGATTGAATGCCGAAATTGCGCGATTTGTATACCCGCGTTTGGACAAGGAGGCTAGCTTGTTGTTATGTAAAGCAAGGATTCGCACTAAATCAAGTCTTAAAATTCTCCCTCCATTAATCACACATCAATCCAAACTTCAAACAGACAATTCTGATGAGGTAAAAGCAATTTATGCTCATGCAAATACTTATAGTATTAAAGTATTTGCAGAAGATATTTGCATAGAATCTAAAAAAGGTATTTGATGAAACGTTGTTCTCATTGTCATTTAGAATATCCGGATAATGCTTTGAAGAAATGTGAATATCAAGGAAAAGATTTGTATTTTTGTTGTAATGGTTGTGAGGGCGTATATTTCTTACTTCAAAAGAGTGGTTTGGAAGGGTTTTATGATAAAGTAGGAGAAAAAACTCTTACCCCACCTTTAAGAGATTATTCTGAGCAAGATTTATCTTCATATGATACCCCTGCATTTGCCCAAAAATATATCATTACCGGTAGTGGGCTTTCCCGGATTGCTTTGATTTTAGAGGGGATTCATTGTGCGGCATGTATTTGGCTGAATGAAAAAGTTCTCAACTCTCAAGAAGGTATTTATGAAGTCAATATTAATTATACAAATAATAAAGCAAAAATTACTTTTGATATTTCAAAAATAGCCCCTTCACAAATAATTACTCTTATTCGTTCTATTGGTTATAATGCTTATGTTTATGATCCAAAAATTCAAGAATTTCAAGCAAAAAAAGATCGCAAAAGTTACTATATTTCTATGGTTATAGCGATTTTTTGCACAATGAATATTATGTGGATAGCTGTTGCCCAATATGCCGGGTATTTTTTGGGTATGGGCAAAGAAATGAAAGATGTTTTAAATCTTGTTTCTTTTGCTTTAAGTACACCGGTTTTATTTTATACCGGTAGAGTATTTTTTATAGGGGCATATTATGGATTAAAAAATGGTTTTGTAGGGATGGATTTGCTTGTATGTGTAGGGGCAAGTCTGACATATATTTATTCAATTTATGCAGGTATTAGTGGAGTTGGAGAAACTTATTTTGAATCTGTGGCAATGATTATTACCTTCGTATTTGCAGGAAAATTTTTAGAAATTAAATCTAGAAAAAATGCCGGAGATGCCCTGGATAAACTGAGTTCCGGAATTCCTGCCGGCGTGATTGTTCTGGAAGGAGAAACTAAAATTCCAAAAACACCCCAAGAGGTAAAAATTGGTGATAGACTTGAAGTTTTGCCCGGAGAGGCTTTGGCGATTGATGGAATTTTGGAAAGCCAAGAAGCACTTTTAGACATGCGAGCGCTTAATGGAGAATCTATGCCTCTAAGTATTCGTAAGGGCGAAGAAGTCTTGTCCGGAAGTCTCAATACAAATAAAAGTTTTATTTATCAAGCATCTAAACTTTTTGAAGATTCTTTAATGAGTCGTCTGATTAAATTAATGGAAGATTGTATCGCACATAAACCTCATATCCAAAATTTAGCAAATTTGCTTTCACAGTATTTTTCTAAGTCTGTTTTAGGGATAGGAGTTTTGAGTTTTTTAGGATGGTATTATTGGGGTGAGATTGGATTTGAACATTCATTGGTCATTGCAATTTCTGTAATTGTTATTTCTTGTCCATGCGCACTTGCATTAGCTACTCCTATAGCTACAATTATAGGGTTGGGTGAGGCTTATAAAAAAGCATTGGTATTCAAAGAGGCTTCTTTTTTAGAAAGTATGGCAAAAGCTGATGTGGTGCTTTTGGATAAAACAGGAACGCTGACTGTAGGCAAACCTGAAGTTGTCGATATGCAAGAATTTGGAGAATTCGACAAGAAACTTTTGAGTGCTTTTGTGTCTTGCAGTATGCATCCCATCAGCCAAAGTATCAAAAATTTTTTAGGAAAAGGGCAGGGGGTGATTTGTGATTTTAGCCAAAGTTCTTCAAGAGGAATTGAAGCAGTTGGAAATGGGAAAAAACTTTTAGGTGGGAGTTTGGAATATCTCAAAGCCAATGGTATCGATGTCTCAGGGATAAAAACATTAGGGCAGAATATGATTTTTGCCTATAGTATTGATGGAGTACTTACAGCTGTATTTTTACTTAGAGATACTTTAAAAGAAGGTGCAAAAGAATTGATAAAAGTATTGCAAAAAAAAGGATTAGAAATAAGACTTCTCAGCGGAGATAGAAAAGAAGTTGTATCTTGTGTTGCCAATGAGGTAGGTATCAAGCATTTTGATGCTTCTTTGATGCCTGAAGAAAAAGCACAAATTGTAGATATATACCATCAAAACAATAAAGTAGTCGTAATGGTTGGAGATGGGATTAATGATACATTGGCTTTAAGCAAAAGTGATGTGGGTATATCAATGGGAGCAGGGAGTGATATTGCTATTGCTTCTTCAGATGTGGTGGTTCTTGATGATAAGCTTTCAAGTCTTCGGAAAGCATTTGAAATTTCTACACAGACTTACAAAACAATCAAACAAAATATTGCTTTGAGTATTGTTTATAATCTTTTAATGATTCCTTTGGCAATTTTGGGTTTTGTTATTCCTATCGTGGCTGCTCTAAGCATGAGTTTGAGTTCTGTTTTGGTGGTTGGGAATAGCTTCCGATTAAGAAAATAATCCTAATTTATGAAAAATAAGAATAATTCTTATTTTTAATGTTCATTTAAGTTTATATGATTTATAATGCTCTTAATTTAAAAACAAACGCTAAATTTATGGTATTAAACCATAAAGGAGAAAAAATGGAAACAGGAACTATTCTTATTCATATGAATGAGCATCATCAAGCCGAACTTATAGGGCTTTTGAAAAAGTTTGGGCAAATAGATAACCCAAAAGACGTTAAGCTTATTGGTGTCGATATAGGGGGTATTAATATTGCCTATAATGGCGGGAAAGATTTGCGAATAGAATTTCCTCAAAAAGTTTCTGATAAAGAACATGGCTTAAAAAATGCAATTATTGAGCTTTGTCAAAGTATTCCAAAAACTCTTGATATTGCTTTGGTTAAAAAAGAAATGCAGGATTTTATGGATGAGACCGGTTCGGTTGTCCTTTCAAGCTTAAATCCTTCAAATGAAGTGATTTGCACTTATGCCCCGTTATTAAGATATAAAGATAAATATTATATTTATATTAGTGAAGTAAGTGAGCATTATGCGAGTTTGTCTGCAAATCCAAATAACCTTGAAGTAATGTTTTTAGAAGATGAATGTAAAGCAAAGTCTGTTATTTTAAGAAAACGTTTGCGATACAGGGCTAAAGCAAGGTTTATTGATCGCACAGAAGAATTTGATAAAGTTTATGATAAATTTGTGGAGCGTACAGGCGGAAGCGGAGGAATCAAAACTATTCGAAACATGATGGATTTTCATTTGGTTGCTTTAGAATTTGGCAAAGGTAGATTTGTCAAGGGATTTGGTCAAGCTTATGATATTCTCAATGGCGAAATCTCTTATATAGGAGGTGCAGGTAATCCACATAAAATAAAAAAATAATAAAGTAAAATTCCTAATTGTTAGTTGTTTCATAAACTAGAGGAGAATAGGTTGTGGTGTGGTGTGGGTCTCCTTTAGTTTGGTTGTTTAGTTTGTGAATCGTGATTTTTAGTTAGAGCAATGTCTCCCATTGTTTTAACTTCGCATTATCTTCCTTTTAATAAATGCCGGGAACTCCCGGTCATTTATTTTATTCTATCTTCATTTTATAAATATTTTTCTTGGGGTCTTATAAAATTTCAAGTCATTTCTCTGAATTTCATTGGTATCAATAAGGTATTCTTTAAGTCTTAGAAATGAAATTTGTTTTATACTTTTGTAAGATTTTTATCAAGGATTTTTATGAAATATTCGCAGTCAAGTTTAGGTATTATTTATATGGCAGCTTCATCGTTTTGTTTTGCATTGATGAATGCCTTTGTAAAAGTTCTTTCGCCTAGTTTGTCGCCAATGGAAAATATATTCTTTCGGTCTTTTGTGATGAGTTTATTTGTGTTAGGGATATTTATTTTCTCTCCTCCAAATAATAAGAACAAGAAGAAAGGTGGTTGGGGAAAGTTAGCATTTCGAGCAATTATTGGTGGGCTAAGTATGCTTGCTTTATTTTATAATATTGCTACAATTCCTTTAGGGACAGCTACAGCATTTGCTCAAAGCGTGCCTATTTATACGGTTATTTTTTCAATAATATTCTTGCGTGAACGACCTAGAATAGGCGTTATTATAGCAACTATTATTGGTTTTGTCGGTGTGATTTGTATTTCAAATCCAAGCGTTGGGGGATTGGGAGCTAAAAATATATTTGCAGGTGTTTTTAGTGGTGTAAGTGCAGCATTAGCGTTTGTTACTCTCAGAAGTTTGAGGGACTATTTTGATGAAAAAAGTGTTGTATTTGCTTTTGGAATTACAATGACTTTGATTGGAGGAATAGGGATGCTTATGAATATTCCTCATCTCTCAAATGGTTGGAGTTCTCCTAGTGGGATTGAATGGATTTATGTTTTAGCTGTAGGTTTATCAGGAACCTTTGGGCAGCAATTTCTTACACGCGCCTATATGCTTGCTCCTGCAGGAATTGTTGCTCCTATTGATTATAGTCGGATTATTTGGGGGGTGATTTTAGGGTTGATTTTGGGAGATAAGATTCCTGATTTTGTGAGTAGTTTAGGGATTGTATTCATTTTGATTTCAGGGATTTTGATTGCCCTGCCCGTATTTTTGCGAGATATAAAAAGGATGAAAAATGCTTGATATAAAAACAGCACTTCAAGAAGCCAAAAAGATTGCTATTGTTGGTTTGAGCCCGGATGAGTCAAAAGATAGTCATCAGGTAGGTAAATATCTACAAAAAATAGGTTATCAAATTATTCCTATTTATCCAAAAGGGGAGAATATCTTAGGAGAAAAAGTTTATCAAGAACTTTTAGAAGCCATAGAAGATCAAAAGCCTGATATCGTTGTGGTATTTCGTAAAGCTCAAGCATGTTTGCAAATAGCCCTGGAAGTCTTAAAAGCCAAGATTTTACCAAAGGTTTTTTGGATGCAGCTTGGAATTTGGAATCCGGATGCCAGAAATATATTAGAATCCAAAGGAATTGAAGTTATAGAAAATAAATGTATTAAAATTGAGCATCAAAGAATATTAGGAGAATAGAATGGTAGATTTAAAAAAAATTCAAGAAGCTCGCTGTCGGATTCAATCTGTTATAGAATCTAACCCACTTTCTTTTGCACCCAAACTTAGCCAAGAAGTTGGCGCTCAAATTTATTTAAAAAAGGAAAATCTTCAACGCACAGGGGCATTTAAAATACGAGGCGCTTTTAATAAAATTGCAAATATGAATGAAGAAGAACGCAAAAATGGGGTCATTGCATCTTCTGCAGGGAATCATGCGCAAGGAGTTGCTTATGCGGCAAGTTATTTTAACATCCCTTCAATTATTATTATGCCAGAGGCTACGCCTCTTTTAAAGGTGATTGCTACAAAAAAATTAGGTGCAGAAGTAATATTAGCAGGAGATAATTATGATGAAGCCTACGCTCATGCTCTTAAACTTGCCCAAGAACAAAAACTTCATTTTATCCATCCTTTTGCTGATGATGAGGTGATGGCCGGACAAGGAAGTATCGCGCTGGAGATGATCGAAGAAGAGCCCCAAATTAATCTTGTTTTGGTTCCTATTGGGGGTGGAGGATTGATTGGTGGGATTGCAAGTGCATATAGGGCGTTAAAGCCTGATGTTAGAGTCATTGGTGTTACAGCCAAAGGAGCTCCTGCAATGCGAGAAAGTTTTAAGGCCAGATCAATTCAAAAAGTAGATTCTGTTCGCACAATTGCTGATGGAATTGCAGTTAGAGATGTAAATGAAAAAAATTATCGTTATATTTGTGAGGGGGTAAGTGATATTGTTGCCGTAGATGATGAAGAAATTGCTAGTGGCATATTGTATTTGCTTGAGAATCAAAAGCTTGTTGTTGAAGGGGCAGGAGCGAGTGTAGTTGCAGCGCTTTTGCATAAAAAAATTGACTTGAAACTTACTGATAAAGTAGGGATAGTTTTAAGTGGCGGTAATATTGATGTAACGATGTTAAATTTGATAATTGAAAAGGGCTTGATCAAATCAGATCGTAAAATGAAATTTAAAGTTATTTTAATTGATAAGCCCGGAAGTCTTCAAAAACTCACAGATACTCTTACTCAAGTGGGTGCAAATATTGTTCAGATAGATTACGATAGAGTAAGTACAAGCTTAGATTATGGGGATGCAAGTGTGACACTAGCCCTGGAGACAAAAGGCAAAGATCACAAAGAAGAAATTAGATTTAAGCTTTTGGAACGGGGCTATAAGTTTAATGAAGTTATTTAACAGGTAATAAAATAATGTTGGCAAAACAAACACTGGGAGGGATCGCTATTTGGCTACGATTTTGGTTGGAGAGACATAGCCAAACAAAACGATCTTTTGATGTTGTAGATATTATTTTCTTGATACCGGCATTTTTAAGTGTTTGTTTGCAGTTTGTAATGATTGATCAAATCTCTATTAGCTATAAAGAGGCTTATGGATTTTTTTATGAAAAAAATTTTGTCTTTGATATTGCGCGTTTGAGCACTCAGATTTTTGGACAAAATGATTATGCTTTGCGATCGCCTTTTGTTTTGATACATTTTTTAAATATGATTTTGATTTATGCAATTGGAAGGAGTTATCTTAAAAAGCCAACAGATAGTCTTTTTGTCGTTTTTATTTATGCCATGTTACCTGGGATTAATTTTAGTTCTATCTTGTTGGTAAAAAGTGGGTTGATTATTTTTATATCTCTTTTGATTTGTTATATCAATATGCGTTATAAAAAAATTCCCTATATTACGCTTTTTTTAAGTATTTTTATTGATAGCAGTTCAAGTGTTTTATTTCTCGCAGTAGCTTTTTATGCCATCAAAAATAAAATGCCCAAGACAATTATTTATTGTTTGTGTGGGTTTGCGATTAATATGAATTTATTTGATTTAGATATTGGAGGGAGACCACAAGGACATTTTCTTGATGTATTAGGTGAAATGGCCATGTTATTTTCACCATTTTTATTTATTTATTATAACTATACGCTTTATTGGGCAATTACTAAGTATCAGAATAATTTGATGACCTATGTTAGTGTGGTAAGTTTGGTTTTTGCTTTGATGCTTTCTATTCGCCAAAATATTGATTCTGAAATATTTGTTCCTATGAGTGTTGTAGGATTGCCCATAATGATTAAAAGTTTTTTTAATGATTTAAGGATTCGTTTGCCTCGTTTTCGATCGCGTTATCAGATGAGATTTTTTATTGTATTTGTAGCTTTGTTTTTGGAGACTTTTGCTATTTTTGGCAATAAATGGAGCTATTATTTTAGCCCCAAAGATAACTTTGCCATCAATTATTATATTGCAAAAGAGATTGCCCAATCACTCAAACAATATGGGATTACCAGTATTTATACAAAGGATCAAAAACTTGCTATGCGTCTTAAATTTTATGGAATTAACACTAGCAAAGATCTTAGGTTAATTAAAATTCCTAATGGCAAAAAAGGAGATATTGGCATTCGCTATATGGATAGAAATATTCGTTCTTATAATATTATTAAGATAAAGTCATCATGAGAAAAGCCTTTAGCTTATTTGAAATGGTGATTGCAGTTTCTGTTATAGGGATATTGGTCTTATTTGCTATCCCCAAGACAGATGCTGCATTGGCTATAGCTACAAATTCATTATTAGAACATATTCTTTATGTGCGCCATTTGGCATTAAATGATAGTTTAGCTTATACTCATACCAATCAAACTCAATGGCTCATCAAGAGGTTTCCAAGTATCCAACCTTATAAGCTGGTTGATCAAAATCCAATGTGGCAAATTCAATTTCATTTAAATGGTAAGTACACACTTTTTAGTTACAGTCTTTATGTAGATACGCCGCGTTTCGCACCTACTACTGATTATGATGGTCGTCCAATGTCCGGAGATATTATCGCTATTAGCGGGGGTGATAGAAAATGTTTGAGTGGCTATAATAATACCAATATATCTGATGAATGTAAAAATAACTCAAGTGTTTTTGTGCGACTTCATGAAGCTTATGGATTAGAAAACTTGAGCGTTATAGGAGATGATTTTTGTAGAGAAAGAAGAACAGCACGTATTTACTTTGATCGATTTGGAATCCCTTATTGCGGTAAGGAAAAAAGAAAATTGGAACACCCTTTTAAGATCATCTTACAGAAGAAGAAAGAAACTTTTATCATTTGTATTCTTCCTGTAACCGGTTATAGCTTTGTTTCCCAAAACAAGGAATGTGTGTGAAGAAAAAGATAGGAATTCTTTGTGATTTTGATATAGCTAAGCGTCCCAGACCTTTTCGTCTTGTAAAGATGTTGCAAGAAAATTATGAAGTTTTTGGCATTGGGAGGGAGTGTTCTTTGATTGAGGGTATTGAATGTTTTTCATTTCCCTCGCCAAAAACTTCAAAAGATCGCACCAAAGAAGAAGAGGAGGAAATTAAAAATTATTGTAGGAATAAATTATTTGACAACCTTATTTATACATCTAATCGAAAAGTTATCCGGGATATTTTGAATTTTTTATCGCCGCTTGATGTGATTGTGGTAGAAGATATTGCACTCTTGCCTTTTGCTTTGGATAATAAATATTTATATCCGAAGACAAAAATTTTAATTGACTTGAGAGAATACTACCCGCTTGAATATGAAAATAATCCATTGTGGCTAGAAACTTTTGGAGAATTTTTTAAATATTTATGTATAAAATACTTACCTCAAATTGATGGTGCTATCACGGTGAGTGATGGGATAGCCAAACGCTATTGGTATGATTTTGGGATCGATGCTAAAGTTTTTCATTCTCTTCCTCCTTTTCATTCTCTTCCTCCTTCAAAGATTGATTATCCTATTGAGATTATTTATCATGGATTTGTTAGCCCTGATAGAGAATCGCAAAATTTACTTGAAATCGCAAAGGCATTTAAAAATAAATTTCGTTTAAATATGATGGTTATGAGTAATCAAAAAAATTATTTGGAAGAACTTAAACAAGAAGCCCAAAACATTTCTTCTATCAAATTCTTGTCTCCTGTAATTATGGGGGATATTATTAAATTTTGCAATCCCTTTGATATTGGTATTCTTACTCTTATGCCCAATGGATTTAATAATACTTATGCTATGCCTAATAAATTTTTTGAGTATATTCAATCAAGATTATGTGTGCTAAGCACCCCAATTCCTGAGATTAAGAAATTTATTTCTCAATATGGTATTGGAAAAACATCTGCCAGGTTTGATATAAGCAGCATTATAGAAACTCTGGATACATTAGATGTTACAAATATTTTAGATTATAAGCTTGCTGTTTGCAAAATAGCAAAAACTTTTAGCATGCAAACAAATACTCCAAAAATTTTAAATATAGTTGAATCTATGCTTATTTAAAATGAGCTTAGAATTTTATGATGGAATAAAATAATTATATAGATTATTAATTAAGTGATTTTTAGATATTAAGTTTTAACATAAATTTATTAAGTATTTAGTACTTTTAGAAATAAATAAGGATAAATTATAAGAAAAGTATCTTTTATTTTCATTTTTTATTGGATTGGGGGTTGGCGACTTAAAGATTTTGGAGAAAAAATGCGATAACTGAGACATGCAAAGTTACGTAAGTGTTGGAATAATATATGCCATTGGGAAGGGTGTGCTCAAGATAACCTGAAAGCAAAGAAATTTTAAAAAAATCTTGCGATCAAAAAGATATCACAAAGGCTATAATTATCTTGCAATGGTTATAAAAATGGACAAGATATTCTTCAAGCCCCGGTTTTATATCAGCAAGCCTACGATCAAGGAAAAATGGAGGATTGTATTTTGATGGAAAATGTGTAAAACAAGATTATCATAAGGCAAAAGAACTTTATCAAAAGGCTTGTAATTTTTTGTATGTAGAGGGGGGTGTGGCTATCTTGGAAAAATTTATGCACAGGGGCTTAGTATTCCCAAAGATAATTTAAAGCTATTGAATATCTATAGTAAATCTTGTTTGGATACAAATAATTTTATGAGAGAATCAGTTTGTAAAAGAGTAGTGTATTTTCCGGATCATAGAATAGGGATCAAAAAAGATTATTTAAAGGCAAGCCAATTATTTAATCAAACTTGTGGCAAGGGCAATAATGAGAGTTGTAAATATGATCAAAAATTAAATAAAAGAATTAAAGAATCTGATTAAATTCGTGATTAATTTTTTGAATATCCATTTTAATAGAATTTATCCTATAAATTTGATAAAGTTTTGCTAATGTATTTAATAAATATTAAGGAAACAATAAATGAAAAAGATATTTTGTGTTTTAGTTGTTGGAGTTTTTATTCTCAAAGCCGATATTTCTCAAACTTGGGATCAGGAATGCAAACAAGGTAATCTTGCAAGCTGCGTAAATTTAGGGTATTTATACCAAAGCGCTCAAGGTGTTCCAAAAGATCTCGCTCAAGCAAAATCTTTATATAAAAAAGCATGTGATAATGGATATACTCCTGCGTGCGAAGCTTATAAAGTTTTGGAAATTCAAAATCAATAAAAATGAAACAATCTCAAAAGTAAGTTTTGTTATAATAAAAAATTTGAATTCAGAAGGAAACAAATGAAAACATTCATCTCTACCCCTATCTATTATGTGAATGATATTCCTCATATTGGGCATGCTTATACAACCTTAATTGGGGATATGCTTAAAAAATATCATCAATTAATGGGGGAAGAGGTTTTTTTTCTTACAGGCACAGATGAACATGGACAAAAGATTGAACATTCTGCCAGAATCAAAGGAAAAACTCCTAAAGAATATGCCGATGAGATTAGCGCTGCTTTCAAAAGTTTATGGGATGAATTTGGTATTGATTATGATCATTTTATTCGCACAACAGATTCTTATCATCAAATAAGCGTTCAAAAAGCCTTTGAGGTTATGTATCAAAAAAAAGATATTTATAAAGGCGAATATGAAGGGCGTTATTGTGTGAGTTGTGAGAGTTTTTTTACTGAAATGCAAGCTATTGATGGAAAATGTCCTGATTGTGGTAAGGATACAATTATTTTAAAAGAAGAAAGTTATTTTTTTGCACTTAGCAAGTATCAAGACAAACTTCTGCAGTGGTATGCCTCTCATCCGAATTGCATTTTGCCATTACATAAAAAAAATGAAGTTATTCGTTTTGTGGAAGCCGGGCTTAATGATTTGTCTATCACAAGGACAAGCTTCAAGTGGGGAATTCCTTTGCCAAAAAGTCTCAAAGATGAAAAACATGTTATGTATGTATGGTTGGATGCACTCCTTAATTATGTAAGTGCGCTGGGTTATGGAGGTGATGAGAAAAATATGGATTTTTGGAAAAATGCTATTCATGTTGTTGGCAAAGATATCTTAAGGTTTCATGCTATTTATTGGCCTGCATTTTTGATGAGTTTAGGGTTGGATTTACCTAAACATATCTATGTCCATGGTTGGTGGACAAGAGATGGGATAAAAATGAGTAAGAGCATTGGCAATGTAATCCATCCTAAAGAAGTTGCAGATGCCTATGGTATTGAGGCTTTGAGATATTTTTTGATGCGTGAAGTGCCTTTTGGACAAGATGGAGATTTTTCACAAAAAGCACTCATAGATCGTATTAATTCTGATTTGAGTAATGATTTAGGTAACCTTCTGAATCGTCTTATAGGGATGAGTGAAAAGTATTTTGGTGCCAAAATTAGCACAACTCATACTTCTAAATTTTATCAACAAGAATTAGACACACTCCATCATATTCTGGAAAAATTGCCTGATTTGATGAAACAAATGCAGCTTAGTAAATACCTTGAAGAGCTTTGGAAAGTTTTTGTGTTAGCCAATGGAGTTATTAGCAAATATGAACCTTGGAACCTTATGAAAGAAGATAAGACAGATCAAACTCAGGGGCTTTTAGGGCTGGTGGCCAGTATTCTTGCCAAAGGAAGCCTGTTTTTGTATCCTATCATGCCTGAGAGTGCAAGAATTATTGCCCAATCACTTCAAATATCCATAGATTCCAAAAATTTTACCGATCTTATTATCAATAAAGAAACACTCAAGGATTGTTTGATTCAAAAAACTAAGCCTTTATTTCCAAAAATTGAAGCTTTTAAAATACCGGAGACAACAATACAGATTCAAGAGAAGGAAAATAAAAATTTTTCATTCATTGGGGTTGATGATTTTGCCAAGCTTGATATTCGTATGGGAACTATTTTGGAGGCTATTAATATTCCAAAAAGTGATAAGTTGCTTAAACTTCAAATTGATATGGGTGAAGATAAGCCTAGACAGATCATTTCCGGAATCGCAAAATTTTATCAATCACAAGATTTGATAGGCAAACAAGTATGCGTATTGGCAAACCTCAAGCCTGCCAGAATGATGGGTGAAATAAGTGAAGGAATGATACTTGCAAGCAAGGATGAAGATGGGCTTTCTCTTTTGGGGACAGAAAAATCTAAAAAAAATGGAAGCAAGGTGAGTTAAGTGAGAGTGAATGAAGCAGTTGAGATTATCAATGGTGAGCTGGCAAGCACACCGGCTATCAGTTCTTTTAGAGGGGTGGCAACTTGTATTGAGGAAGTAAAAAAAGGTTATCTTTTTATTGCCAAAAATTCTGATGAAATTGATGGAGCGATTGCGTTAGGCGCGTATGGAATTGTTTATGATAAATATGTTCAAATGGTAGATGGAGAGATTGCATGGATTAAAGTTAATTCCCTTGATGATGCTATTATCCGGCTTATCCGTTATCAGTTTTTGAGTGAAAAAATTGAGGTATTTTTTGTTTCTGAAATTGAGTATGAGATTGCCCATCAAATTGTTACAGATATTTCGATAAGTTTTTTTGATGAAGATCTTTTAAATCTTTTAAGTTTCATGGATAAAAATCCTGATTTAAAAGGGATCGTTATTAGAGATAGAGCACTTTTGGAGCTTATTTTAGAATATACCCAAACTATTTTACCCCAGGAATACCCCTTTAAATTGATCATGGCTACTTTATTTGAGAGTAAAATTCATTATAAACTTGCCCAATATGATTTAAAACTACCGGGGTTATTTTTGCCTGAATTAAGTAGCGTAATAGATTTATGCATCACACATCAAATTGCTTTTGATTTAAAATATTTTTCTCATATTCCTTATATGCAACCTAATTTTATCAATGCTCATGCGAAGCTTGTTGGCTATGGACAAACAGATAAGGTAGTCATTGCTGAAAAAGATATTAATAAATTTAAAAAATACATTACTTATATTGCATTAAATGCCAAATGGGGTAAATTAATGTTATTTTTGCCAAAAGGTTATGAGGAAGTTTTTGATGTAATGGCACAAAATGAAATTTATCAAGAGGAAAATGACCTGAGTTTTTTGCTTAAAAAATATAATTATAACTTTGCTCTAATATTGGGGTTGGACAATACAAGCTTGACCCATCTTTTGACTACTCCTCAAACAGAACCTGTTTTACCTCTTTTTTAAAGAAATAAAAATGCTTGCTTGCGCCAGGGAAAATGCTTTAAAACTACTTCATTCAAAAACAATTGCTCCACTTGTTGAAAAAATTAATTTTTTATATGAAATAATTCCTAATATTGAGGCAAGTTATCAATGTAATGATGGGATTATAATCAGATTTGATAAGCCCTTAGATAATCAGGCTTTTGCTTATATAAGAGACTTGGCTTATGCTTTGAAACCCTGGAGAAAAGGACCTTTTTATTTAGAGAATTTATTGATTGATGCAGAATGGAGAAGTTTCATTAAATGGGGATTGCTATCTCCTTATATTGATATTAAAGATAAGGAAGTTGCTGACATAGGGTGCAACAATGGATATTATTTATTTGAAATGGCAAAACTTTCTCCAAAAAATCTTACAGGCTTTGATCCTAATGGGCTTTATAAATGTCAGTTTGATTTTATAAATTATTTTTTAAAACAAGATATCGTTTATGAGCTTTTGGGTGTTCAAGATCTTAGAATTTATGATAAAAAGTTTGATATTATATTTTGTTTGGGGGTTTTATACCATCGTAGCGATCCTATTGCAACTTTAAAATCTCTTTTTTCCGGACTTAAAGAGAATGGGGAATTAATTTTGGATACATTGATTATTGATTCACAATTAGAGATCTCTCTTTGCCCCAAAAATACTTATGCCAAAATGTCCAATGTATATTTTATTCCTTCAATTCCGACTCTGTATGGTTGGTGTATGCGAGCAGGATTTAAAGAAATCGAAATACTGGCGCTAAAGGAGACAACAATTTTAGAACAAAGAAAAACTGAATGGATAGAGGGGTTGAGTCTGGATTCATTTTTGAACCCTTGTGATTGTACTAAAACAATAGAAGGCTATGATGCCCCAAAAAGAGGATATTTTAAATTAAAAAGGATAAAAAATGGATGAAGAATTAGAAAAAAATACAGAGCAAAAAGCTTCAAACAACAATGAGGAACTTATTATTTGTACCCAATTAGATACAAATGTATGCGGGGAGTTAATTTCATTATCAAAAAATAAAGCCGAAGTTTTTTTTATCCCCAAAGAATCAATGGTTTGTGATGAAAGCATGATTTACACAGGATTTATTTTTAATGCGGCATCTTATGCTGCTTTGTGCGCTATCAACAAAAAAAATAGTCTCATTATTAGCTCCCAGACAAAATTTTTAGCGCCTATAGAATTAGGACAACAAATGATTTTCAAAGCCAATGCCCTTCAGAGTGAAACAAAAAAATGCGAAGTAAAAGTTGAAGGTTTTTTATTGGATATTAAGATATTTGATGGAGTATTTCAAATAGCTATTTTTGATAAAAAATTTTTCAAATTCAAACTTAAAGACAACAAAGACAATAAGGAGATTTAATGACTATCGCACTTGTAGTGGATAGTTTTGCAGATAAAAGCAATGGTACTTCCATGACAGCTTTTAGATTTGCAAAAGCTTTGCGAGAAAGAGGGCATAAAGTTCATGTGGTTGCTCCTTATATAGAAGGAGAGGGGTATTATCCCGTTCCTGAGAGGTATATCCCTATAGTGAGTGAGATTTCACGCAAGCAACGTATGATTTTTGGCAAACCGGTTGAGAAGATTTTAAGAGAGGCATTTCATGGTGTGGATGTGGTGCATTTATTTTTGCCCTTTAAGCTTGAAATTGTTGCCATTAAAATTGCTAAGTCAATGAATATTCCTTATATGGGCGCATTTCACCTTCAGCCTGAGCATATTACACATAATTTAGGGCTAGAAAAATTGACATTTTTAAATAATTTTATTTTTTGGTGGTTTCGTTTCAGGTTTTATCGACATATCGGGCATATTCATTGTCCATCCGCTTTGATTGCTAATGAGATCAATGCGCACCATTATAAAGGCAAAAAATTTATTATCTCAAATGGTTTTGATGAATTGTATTCCCCACCCCAAAAAAAACCTCCAAATGACGGATTGTTTCATATAGTCATGGTGGGGAGATATTCAAGTGAGAAACGCCAAGATATGTTGATAAAAGCCATTGGATTAAGTCGATATAGCACAAAAATCAAACTTCATCTCAAGGGTGCAGGACCTACGGAAAAAAAGCTTAGAAAGTTAGCAGAAAACCTAAGCAATGAAGTAGATTTTGGTTTTGTTCAACCTAAAGACTTGATTAAAATTTTGCACAGAGGCGATCTTTATGTTCATGCTGCTGATGTAGAGGGTGAAGCAATTGCTTGTTTGGAGGCAATTTCTTGTGGGGTTGTGCCTATTATTTCCGATAGCAGGGTGTCAGCTACAGGTCAGTTTGCGCTTGATGAGCGATCTTTGTTTCAATCCGGAAATCCAAAAGATTTGGCGCAAAAGATTGATTATTGGATTGAGCACAAGAGTGAGCGAGAGGAGATGGGAAAGGCTTATGCTAAAAGTGCCTCAAATTATACATTAGAAAAATCTATTCAAAAAGCTGAAAAAATGTATTTGGAGGTTATAAAAGATTTTAAAAAATTTAAAAATTAAAATTAAATAATAACTATTGACTTTTATTTGGCAAGCACCAGTTTTTTATTTTTGAGATAGTTGGCACATATCCGACGCACTTCTTTGTATTATTATTAGCTTCAAATGAGGATTCCAAATCGTTTATGTTGAGTTAAAAACATTTGTCTTGAAAATATATTTTTTATTGTATAATCAAATATTTAAATATTGAAAGGACTTGTTTATTATGGATACAAAAGATTACATTGTTGATGTTAATTATAATTATGGTTATTTCAAAGAAGTAAGCCCCCTTACTTTCAAATTAATTTGCTTGCTTCAGGGTATCAAACCCCCAAAAATTGAACAAGCTTGTGAGCTTGGATATGGGAATGGGATAAGTGTGAATATCCATGCAAGCGCTTCAAATATAGAATGGTATGGCACAGATTTTCATGTATCTCATGCAAATTTTGCACGTGATTTGGCAAGAAGTTCAGGAAATGGAGCGAAATTATATGCAGATTCTTTCAAAGAATTTTTAAATCGAAAAGATTTACCTGATTTTGATTTTATCGCTTTTCATGGTGTTTATAGCTGGATAGATGATGAAAATCGTAAAATTTTATTAGAATTCATTGATAAAAAATTGCGACCCGGTGGGGGCGTATATGCCAGTTATAATGTTTATCCCGGTTTTTGCAATATGATTCCTTTTAGAAATTTACTCAAGAATTTTTCTGATTTCATGCTCCCTCAATCCAAACACATAATACAAAAAGTTGGATTGGGATTTGAGTTTTTTGATAAGCTTGTTGAAGCAGGCGCAGGATTTATTCAAGAAAATCAAGCTCTCAAAAATCAAGTTGATAGAATGAAAAATATGGATAAGGCTTATTTAGTCCATGAATTTATGAATGAGAATTGGAAAATTATGGATTTTATGAATATTTCTCAAGATTTTTCTAATGCCAGGTTGCAATTTGTTTCCCAAGCTTCATTTTTTTCTTTGCTTGAAAATGTTATTTATAAGCCCGAACAAAAAGAGCTTCTGAATTCATTAGAACATCCTTTTTTCAAAGAATATATTCGAGATTTTATTCACAATACACGATTCAGAAAAGATTATTGGATTAAGGGCGTTCAAAGATTGGGTATTGCCCAACAACAAGAAATGCTTCAAGAAATAAAGGTAATTTTGAATATCCCAAAAGAAGATGTAAAATTTTCAATAAATCTGGGTTTTGGAACTATAGAATTAGCTGAAGACGTTTATGGGGTATTGTTAGATATTTTGAGTGATCACAAACCTAAGAGTATGGCACAAATTCAAGAAGAATCTAAAGGTAAATTCGAGCATTTAGCACAAGTTATTGAGGCTATTATAATACTCAATGCTTTGGATGTGGTCTCTGAAGTTCAAAAAGAAGAGATCGTCTCAAAAGCTTTGGAAAAAACACACCAACTCAATGTCCAGATTTTAGAAAATGCCAAAAGCGGGAATCAAATTTCTGTTCTTGCTAGTGCTCTTACAGGAGAGGGCGTAGAGATCGGAAGATTTGAGCAACTCTTTTTACAAAGCCGACTTCAAGGAAAAAAAGATCCTAAAGAGTATGCGAAACACGCTTGGGAAATTTTAAAAGTACAACAAGAAAAAATTATCAAAGAAGGAAAAATTCTGCAAACTGAAGAAGAAAATATGAAAGATCTTGAAGAGAGAGCTAAGAAATTTGAAAAAAGATGCGTAATTTATAAGAATCTTAAAATATTCAAAGATTTATAAAAATCCGGTTAGATAATTTGTTTGTCTCAAGAGTTAGAGAATTTTATCTCTAACTTTTAGATCTTCAAAACCACTATTTATTAAATTTAATTTATTTTTTATTAAAGAATTTATTATTAACTTTCAATCAATAATCTATTTTAGATTTGGATAGCTAAGCAAGCCCATTTCTTGTAGTAAGTTTAAAATTTGATTTTTATCCAAAAGGCATTGTTGTATAATACTCCCTTATTTAATTTATGGAGAAAAAAGATGTTGCTTTTTACACCCGGTCCTACTCCTGTTTGTGAAGACATAAGAATGGCAATGGCAAAACCTACAATCCATCACCGCACCCCGGAATTTGAAGCTTATTTTGCCAAGGCAAGAGAGGGGCTTAAAAAAATTTTGCAAATGCCTGAGGTGCTTTTTCTTGCAAGTAGTGGCAGTGGTGCTATGGAAGCTTGTGTGAGGACTTTTTGCTCTAAAAAACTTCTAAGTATTAATAGCGGTAAGTTTGGAGAAAGATTTGGCAAGATTGCTAAATCTTATCAAATTCCATATGTTGAGATTAAAAACGATTGGGATACTCCTGTAGATGCTAAAGATATTTTGCAGGCATTGGAAGATGATCATGAAATTGATGGAGTGTATATGCAAGTTTGTGAATCATCAGGAGGTCTTAGGCATCCTGTGGAGACTATTGCCCGGGCGCTTAAAAAATACTATCCTCACGTAATGTTTGTAGCAGATGCCATTACAGCAATGGGAGTAGAACCCATTGATACAACTTATATTGATGTGCTTATTGGAGGAAGTCAAAAAGCTTTCATGCTTCCTCCGGGAATGAGTATTATTGGCTTAAGCCAACGAGCAGTTGAGATGGCAGAAGCTGGAGATATTGGATTTTATTTTAATCTTAAAACAGAACTTAAAAACCAAAGGGCTAATACCACTGCTTGGACAGCGCCTACGACAATTATTATCGGATTGGTAGAATATTTGGATCAACTAGAAGCGCTAGGGGGGATTGAGAAAATTTATACACAAACCAAACAAAGAGCGCTAAGCACACAAGCAGCCTTAGAATCTATCGGACTTAAAATTTACCCCAAAACCCCGGCTTTGGCAATGACAACGATTATTGATGAAGCCAATGCCGCCTCTATACGTAAGATTCTAAAAACTGATTTTGATGTAAATATGGCAGGGGGGCAGGATTTACTCAAAACTTCTATTTTTCGTATCAACCATATGGGGATGATACCTATTAATGAATCTTTATGGGTGGTAAATGCAATTGAGTTAGCTTTAGACAAATTAGGTTTAAGGAAATTTGATGGCATGGCAAATACAAGATTTTTACAAACTTATTACCGGCAGGAGTTTTGATGTATTATTCTTATCATGAGTTTTTAGACGATCTAAAGAGTTTGCGTGCAAAAATTGAAGAAAAAATTGGGATTCCTGATGGGATTGTTTGTATTGCACGCGGGGGAATGGTAATGAGTCATATGCTTTCTTTGGCGTGGAATTTACGTGCAGTTTATACGCTGAATGCTATTTCTTATAATAATTGCAATGTGCAGCACTCTTTGGTTATTGAAAATATCCCTTCAATCAAACCTGAACATCAAAAAATATTGGTTATTGATGAAATTATTGATAGCGGAAATAGTTTAGAGATTATCTTGCAAAAACTTCAATTTGCTTATAAAGAAAAATCTTTTTGGACAGGAGTTATTTTTCAAAAGCCAACTGCGAAAGTTTTTGCAGATTTTTTTATTAAAAATCCTCCGGAGTGGATTGATTTTTTTTGGGAAGTAGATATGCTGAAGGAAAACTCTTGAATAAAAAACTTCATCTTATTTCTTTGGGATGCACCAAAAATCTTGTGGACACAGAAGTGATGTTGGGGAGATTGAGTGAATATGAAATAACAGATACTCCGGAAGATGCAGATGTGATTATCATCAATACTTGCGGGTTTATCCAATCAGCAAAAGAAGAAAGCATACAAACCATTCTGGAAATTTCAAAATATCGTAAAAAAGGTGCTTTATTGGTTGCAAGCGGGTGTTTAAGCCAACGTTATCAAAAAGAACTTAAGGAATTAATCCCTGAAATTGATATTGTTACAGGTGTAGGGGATTATGATAAGATTGATAAAATGCTAAACTCAAAAAAAGGTTATTTTTCTTCCAATGTTTTTTTAGCTAATGAAAGCACTTCCAGAGTTATTACAGGTTCAAAGATCCATGCTTATATTAAAATTTCTGAGGGTTGCAATCAAAATTGTAGTTTTTGTGCTATCCCAAGTTTTAAAGGAAGGCTTCACAGTCGGGGGATTGAGTCTGTTCTCAAAGAAATTAAATATTTAAATTTGCAAGGGTATTGTGATTTTACATTTATTGCTCAAGATTCAAGTTCTTACATGCGAGATATGGGTAATCAAGAAGGATTGATCGCATTAATTGATGCGGTGGAAAAACAAAATTTAGCCAAAAGTGCGCGGATTTTATATCTCTATCCTTCCGGTACTACAACTACACTTATCCATAAAATCAGAGATTCTAAAATTTTTCAAAATTATTTTGATATGCCAATCCAGCATATTAGCGACAAAATGCTTCAAAGAATGAAAAGGGGAGCCAATAAAGCTAAGCATATCCAACTTTTAAAAACAATGAGAGAGATTGAAGGAAGTTTTGTAAGGAGTACAATTATTATAGGGCATCCGGGAGAAAGCGAAGAAGAATTTGAAGAATTGTGTAATTTTTTAGAAAATTTTATTTTTGATAGACTGAATATCTTTGCATTTTCTGCAGAAGAAGGGACATCTGCTTATAATATGGAAGAAAAAATCCCCACTAGAATCATCAACAAAAGAATCAATATTGTTAATAAGATTATCCAATCCCAACAAAAACAAATTTATCATCAAATGCTTCACCAATCTTATCCAATCGTTTTAGAGGGAAAAAGTCAAATAAGCCGGTATTTTTATAGTGCCAGAGATCTTCGTTGGGCACCTGAAGTTGATGGAGAGATACTTATCAATGACAGCATGCTGGATGATATGATCTTGAAATCAGGTTATTATGAAGCCATTTTAAATGAAGTTAAAGATGGACTTTTATTTGCCAAAGTGGTGAAAAAGATTGAATGTTAGAATTTTTAGACATTCTTAAGGGAGGCAAAAATCTTTTAGGATTTTCAGGAGGAGTTGATTCGGTTGGGTTATTTTTTTGTCTTCAAGAAGCAAATATTGCATTTGACATAGCTATTGTAGATTATGGGATAAGGGAAAATTCCAAAGAAGAAGTTTGTTATGCCAAGAGATTGGCATCTCAATATAAAAAAAAATGTTTTAGTTTCAAAGCACCTCAAATAAATTCAAATTTTGAAGCCAAAGCACGTGAGATTCGATATGAATTTTTTGAACAAATTATCCAAAAATTTGATTATAAAAATCTAATTCTTGCCCATCAACTCCACGATAGATTAGAGTGGTTTTTGATGCAGCTTACAAAAGGGTGTGGTTTAAATACTCTTTTAGGTTTTGATGGGGTAGATCAACGAGAAAACTATCAAATTGTACGTCCTTTTTTTCGTGTTTGTAAAACTGCTATCTATGAATATTGCTATAAACACAAATATAAATTTTATGAAGATATTACCAATAATGATATGGCTTATAAACGCAATGAATTTCGTCTCAAATATGTTAATGACTTAATGGAGGAATATGCCCAAGGGATCGAGAAATCTTTTAATTATCTAAATGTCGAAAAATCTATACTTTATCCTTATCAAGAAATTTTCCAATTAGGCGAAATCTTATATTTTGAAAATTTTTCAGATATAACAAGCATTAATCAAATTGATAAGTTATTTAAAAAAAGAGGATATATACTTTCTGCATCACAAAGACAAGAAATATTAAAAAATAATTTTTCTTGTGAGGTTGCACAAAAATATATTATTGATAAAAATCAAAAATATATTTTTGTAACAAAATTACACACTTATTCTTTTAGCTTGCCAAAAAAATTTAAAGATATTGCAAGAAAACGTGAAATTCCCAAAAGAATACGTTTTGAAATATATGCACATATACTTTCCGGAAAGATTGAATTGAAAGATATAGAGACGTATTTAGCAAAAAAATTCAGTGTCAAAATATAAACTGTCAATTTTTGATGAATTTACATTATTTTTATGTGAAATTTAAGTTGTAAATCAACGAAAAAGATTAAAATTAAGTCATTGTTTCTAAACAAAATAGGACAAATAACAAAAGGAGAATCAATGCGAGATAATGCTACTTTGGAGTATGACTACTCTATTGCCAAGTTGTTTTTGTATGCAACGATGGTTTTTGGATTTATAGGTATGCTAATTGGTGTTGTATTAGCATTTCAATTAGCATTTCCCGACTTAAATTATATTGCAGGTGAATATAGCGTATTTGGAAGGTTGAGACCCCTCCATACTAACGGTATTATTTATGGCTTTACACTAAGTGGAATATGGGCGGCTTGGTATTATTTGGGACAGAGGGTACTCAAAATTACCTACCACCAACACCCATTTTTGAAATTTATTGGGTATTTGCATTTTTGGCTTTACATTATTTTGCTTGTATTAGCAGTAATCAGTCTTTTTGCAGGATTAACACAATCTAAAGAATATGCCGAGTTAATTTGGCCTCTTGATATTTTGGTCGTTGTTGTTTGGGTACTGTGGGGAGTGAGTATGTTTGGTAGCATGGGGGTGAGAAGAGAAAAAACAATTTACATCTCTCTATGGTATTTTATTGCTACATTTACAGCTATATCTGTTTTGTATATTTTTAATAACCTTGCTGTCCCTACATATTTAGTTTCAGGGGTAGGTAGCGTATGGCATTCAATTTCGATGTATTCAGGAAGCAATGATGCTATGATTCAATGGTGGTGGGGGCATAATGCAGTTGCTTTTGTTTTTACTTCCGGAATTATTGCAATTATCTATTACTTTTTACCTAAAGAATCAGGGCAACCTATTTTTTCTTATAAATTAACATTATTTTCTTTTTGGAGCTTGATGTTTGTTTATATTTGGGCAGGTGGGCATCATGTGATTTATTCTACTGTTCCGGATTGGGTGCAAACACTTGGATCTGTTTTTTCTGTTATTTTGATATTGCCTTCTTGGGGAACAGCTATCAATATGTTATTGACGATGAGAGGACAATGGCATCAACTCAAAGAATCCCCGCTGATTAAGTTCTTTGTTTTGGCTTCAACATTTTATATGCTTGCAACTTTAGAGGGTCCTATTCAGGCAATAAAATCCGTCAATGCTTTGGCTCACTTCACGGATTGGATTATTGGACATGTCCATGATGGAACATTGGGGTGGGTTGGATTCACTATTATTGCTGCTTGCTATCATATGCTGCCTAGAATGTATAAGCGGGAAATTTACTCTAAAAAGATTATGGATATACAATTTTGGATTATGACAATTGGCATCGTGCTTTATTTCTCTAGTATGTGGATTTCTGGAATTACTCAAGGAATGATGTGGAGAGATGTTGATCAGTATGGTAATTTAACATATCAATTTATTGACACCGTGAGAGTATTGTTCCCTTATTATGTTATTAGAGGGATTGGAGGATTGATGTATTTGATAGGATTTATTATGTTTATTTACAACGTTGTGATGACCATCACCGCATCAAAAGAGCTGGATCGTGAGCCAAATTATGCCTCACCCATGGCTGCTTAAGAAAAGGGGTAACATATGTTTAGTTGGTTAGAAAAAAATCCATTCTTTTTTACGGTAGCGTTTTTACTTGTATTTTCTATAGCCGGTCTTGTTGAGATTTTACCTGATTTTATAAAGTCTTCCAGGCCTATTGAAGGACTTCGTCCTTATACAGTGCTTGAAACAGCAGGCAGACAAGTATATATTAGCGAAGGGTGTTATAATTGCCATTCTCAATTGATCCGACCTTTTCAGGCAGAAACTGATAGATACGGAGCTTATAGTTTAAGCGGAGAATATGCTTATGACAGACCTTTTTTGTGGGGTTCTAAACGAACAGGACCTGATTTGCACCGTGTAGGTGATAGCAGGACAACAGATTGGCATGCAAATCATATGTGGGAGCCTACTAGCGTAGTGCCTTACTCGATTATGCCTGCTTATCATCATTTATTCAAAAAAGATGCTGATTTTGATACAGCATTTGCAGAAGCCTATACACAAAAAGTTGTTTTTGGTGTGCCTTATGATGTAAAAGATGGTGTGCCTTTAGGTAATATTGAGGATGCCAAAAAAGCCTATATGCAGGAAGCAGAAGAAATTGTCAATGATATGAAAAATCAAAAAGTCAAAGAGGCTTTTGAAAAAGGGCATGTTAAAGAAATTGTTGCTTTGATCGCATATCTTAATAGTCTGGGTCAGGCTAGGATAAATAAATAAGGAGGAGATGATGAGTCTTGAGTCTCTAGAATCGGTGCGAGCAATTGCATATTTTGTTGCCACTATTTTGCTTGTGATATTTTTGTATTCATATATAGTGAGTATGTATATCAAACAAAAAAAAGGTATTGTAGATTATGAAAAATATGCAGATTTAGCCTTAAAAGATGGTTTGAATGATGAACTCATAGAGCCAAGAGAAGACAAACAAAACAATAAAAGGAGATAGTATGGGATGGTTAAGTGATAGCATTAACTTATTCGGGCTTATTGCTGCAATTGTTATCCTGATATTGACTATATATGTTGCCGGCACATTAGTCAAGAAAATGCGTGATTCTAAAGCAGAGGGAGAGCTTACAGATCACCAATGGGATGGTATTGCTGAGTTTAAAAATAACTTGCCTGTAGGTTGGGCTGTGAGCTTTTTGGTATTGATTATTTGGGGATTTTGGTATTTATTTTTGGGTTATCCTTTGCAATCATATTCCCAAATAGGTGATTATAATCGGCAAGTTGATGCCCATAATAAGAAATTTGAAGAAAAATGGAAAAATCTTAGCAAAGATGATTTGATAAATATGGGACAAGGAATTTTCTTGGTTCAATGTTCTGAATGTCATGGTATCAATGCAGAAGGCATGAATGGTAAAGCTCAAAATCTTACTAAATGGGGTAAAGAGGAAGGGATTATATATACTGTTGAGCATGGGAGCACAGGATTGGGCTATGATGGAGGAGAAATGCCGGTTTTGGGCTTAAGCCAAGAAGATGCCAAGGCTGTAGCAGCTTATATAATGGCAGATATTTCTGATGTAAAAAATACTAAGTATCCTGATGATGTTGCAAAAGGAAAAAAAGTATTTGAAACTGCAGGCTGTACCGGTTGTCATGGTCCTGATGGAAAAGGAATGCCGGGTATGGCAAATTTTGCCCCTGATTTGAGCAAATATGGGACAGTTGATTTTGTCAAAAGAGTTTTAGAGCATGGGAAAAAGGGACATATTGGGCAAATGCCTTCTTTTGCCTATAGAAATTTTAATGATACACAGATTCAAGCCATTACAGACTATATAGAATCTTTGAGTAGTAATTAAGGAGCAAGTGATGAATGGATTATTTGGAATCAATGGATTGTTAGGGTATATTGTTGCTGTTGTTTTAGTAGTAGGTGCGGCTGTTTGTTTTGGCGCAGCTGCTATTTATATCCAAAAATCTCAGGCAACTCATTATTATAAAATTCAAGATCAGAGCGCTATCAAGATGAAAAGTCTAGATAATGTAAAGCATTATGAATTAGTGCAAGATAAAGACAAATAAGGAGGATTTATGCAATTTACAACACTTGAAAAAGTTTTAGCATTTTTTATTATTTTGAGCATTGTGATGGCAATTGTCATTCCTTTTGTTCCTAATTTGTTCTTATTTTTGGTATAAGATGCGCTTTGGACTTACAAGGTTTGTTTTTTTTCTCTTTCTGCCGGCATTTTTGTTGGCAGAAAGCTTTGTATTAGATAATCAATCAGGACTTTTGATACCTAAAAGCGCTGCATTTGTTCAAACACTTTCCCATGAACTCAAATATAAAACAGGTTTTTCTTTATATGTAGATGTTGTTGATACAATTTCTTTAGATTCTAAAGAAAAGCGAAAAAACTATGAAAATGAAATTCTCTCCAAGCTTACTCCGCCTTATGGAGTGTTTTTTTTCTTCCGAAAAGATAAAAAGATTGACATTGTTTTAAGCAAGGATTCTATAAATATATTTGATGTCAATCAAGTTTATTTCAATTATATTTCTCCTCTTTTGCCTGAAAATGACAGAGATTTGACACCTCAAAGAATTTCTGCAATTATTTTAAATGGTTATTCAGAGATTGCTGAAAGGATCGCAGATAAATATGGGGTGCATTTAGAAAATAATTTCCCATCCGAAAATCAGAATTTATTTGTGCGTATTATTTTGTATATTATGCTATTTAGTTTAGTGGGATTATTTGTTGTGATTTATTTTTTCAGAAGGAAAAAAAGATGAATAAAAAAAGTAAAAATATTTGGCCTTATGGTATTTTGGCAGTTATTATTATTGGGGTGATTTTATTGGTGATGCTTGTTAGACTTTCTATAGAAGATCCTATTATTGATGATAATGCTTATTTTGAAAAATACAACGATGTGGATAAAAATATAAATACTATCATGAAAGATACTAAAGAATTTGAAACTTATTATTCAGTTTATATAGATGCTAATCAAAAGCCTTCACATACTTTAACCCAACAGCCTCTATCTCCTTATTTTATCAAAGGGCATCGTGATAAACTTAAACAATCGCCAAAAATAGAGCTATTTACAAATACTCCCAATCAATTTTATGTTTCTATTGTCCCTAAAATCTCTCCTTCACCTGTAGGCGATATTCAAATAAGTTTATTCTTATCGCGTTTCCATATGGAAAAACAAGATTTGCAATTAGGTGTTCTAAAATGTGATTCTCATGGATTATGTATAAGCAAAGATTTTAATTTAAATGTTGATGGGAGATGGAAGGCAATTTTGCAAATCCAATATATTCAAAACAATGAGATTAAAAAAATATTTTTAGAAAAAGAATTCTTTGCATCCAAACATTCATAAAGGTTATATGAGTATCACATTGGTGATGGCAATCGTTGTGTTAGGCTTGGCGTTTAAAATTTTTTGGACACTTTATCAAGAAGGAGTTCAAAATCAAGTTTTTTTGCAGAAAAATCAAGCTATTTTTTCTGCGCAACGCTTGATAAATGAAAGAATTCATATTAAAAGCACTTCTAATGGTGTCCCAAAAGATTTTTCTATCTCTTCTGAAAATGCTTTTGTTTATAGGGGTAAGGTTATTGAGACACAAACATCAGATGGAATTTATTATGATTATTTTTATCCACAAGAAGTAAGCAGATAAAATGTCTCGAACGGGATTTGTTTTGGCAGAGCTTATAATAGGAATAGTTATTTTGGGTGTTATAGGGGTTGGGGGATCTAAAATGCTTTTGAGTATCCAAAAACACCATTTTATACAAAAGCGTTTTGTGCAAATGACATTTGGACTTGAAAATGCCCTTGATATGATGGGAAATTATCTTTTAGAAGCACAAAGAGACTCTATAGTTTATGGGAATAATTTTTTATCATGGAAAATGAAAGACCTTGATTTGTCCCATCAAATATATTTACAAGAAAAGAGACTCTATTTTGATGAATTCTTGGCGCTTGAAGAAATAGAGAATTTCAATATTTCTAGGCATGAAGATACCTTTAGACTTGAGCTTTGTTCTAGGGTGGGTAAAAAATATTTTTGCGCACAACGTCTGTATTGGTTGTGGGAAGTAAGGATATGAGAAAAGCATATGGACTTATTTATGCATTGGTAATTCTTCTGGGAATTGCTTATATTGGCAGGGCATCATTGAGGCAAGAAGGATTATGGATTGATTGGATAAGCAATTCTCATTTAAAATTCCAGTCGCGCCTTTATGTCCAAAGCATTGCTGAAATGGCGGCATTATGCCTCAAGTATTATGGATTTGAACTTTGTAAATCTGATAAAATGATATGGGGAGATTATCATAAAGGTGGCTATGATTTAAGCATAGATAAAAATGGCTATTGTTGGGCGGATGTTTATGTTGAGAGCCAAAATTTAAGAACATCACAAATTTTAAGGACTACTGCAAAAATATTATTAAAGGAAAAAAATGGAAATTGATTTTGAGGGGTTGGAGGAAATTATTTTAGAAGCTTCAAAATTAAAGGCTTCTGATATTCATATTTTAGGGAATGGAGAGGTATTTTTGAGGGCTTATAAACAAATTATTTCTTCAAAAATTATTTTGGAACCAGCTTATATTAAGGAGTTGGCACAGCATTTTTTGTTGCCTCATCAATTCGATGAGATAATTGAAGGTAAAGAGGTAGATATAGGTATTTTAATCAAAAATATTCGCCTGCGGGCAAATTTTTATCTTACATGCACTTGCATTGCTATAAGTATGCGAGTATTGCCAAATAATATCCCAACGTTAGAAGAATTGATGCTGCCTGAAATTACTAAAGATATTTTTAGCAAAAAAAGTGGATTGATTTTGGTGAGTGGTCCTACAGGGAGTGGCAAATCTACTACAATTGCCTCTGCTCTTGAATATATCAACCAAAATTTTCGCAAACATATTATTTGTATTGAAGATCCCATAGAATATCTTCATGAAAATATCCAAAGCTTTTTTTCTTATCGAGAAGTGGGTAAGGATAGTGAAAGTTTTGCCGGGGCTATCAAATCTGCATTGCGTCAAGATCCTGATATTATTTTTATTGGCGAACTTCGAGATAAAGATTCTATTAAATCAGCACTTCTAGCTAGTCAAATGGGGCATTTAGTGGTAGGGACAACGCATTCAAAAGATACATCCGGAGCTATTTCAAGAATTATTAATAGCTTTGAAAATAATCGTTTGGAAATTGCTGCAGAATTAGCTCTAACCTTACAAGCAGTGATCGCACAAGAACTTATCAACTTTTCAGATAATGGAGTAAGAGGAATTTATGAAGTTTTGGTGGCAACTCCTGCTATCAAAACACTTATCAGAGATCAAAAATACCATCAAATTCCTTCTCAGATTATGATGGGGAGTGAATTTGGAATGATAAGTTTTGAACAAAGCAGACAAGCCTTATACCGGCAATGATTATTTTAATTCTGCCCAATTTTTGCCTACCGTGATGCCGCATTTCAATGGAACATTTAGAGTATAAACATGATTCATGATTTCTTCAATATCCTTAGAAGTTTCTTTGAGTAAATCTTTGGGTAATTCGAAAATCAATTCATCATGAACTTGAATGAGCATTTTTAAGGGCGTGTTTTTAAAATGATGATGGATTTTTAGCATAGCCAGTTTGATGAGGTCTGCTGCACTGCCTTGGAATACAGAGTTAATACCCTCACGTAAATAATTGGCTTTCATAAAATCAGTAGCATTGCTAAAATCAAAATATCTTCGATGCCCTAAGAGTGTTTGGGCATAGCCGTTGGTTAAAATTTCTTCTTCTTGGGATTTTAGGAAATTTTTCACTGTAGGAAAGGATTCAAAATAACTATCAATATAAGTTTTGGCTTCTTTTGGAGATATTTTGAGTGTTTTGGCAAGTTTTTTTGATCCCATTCCATAAATCAGCCCAAAATTAATAGTTTTAGCAATAAAACGTTTTTCTTTAGCATGAACAGCACCAAAAATTCTGATTGCCGTTTCTGTGTGGATATCTTTATCTTCTTTAAAAGCTTCTAAAAGATCTTTATCCATGCAAAAATGAGCCAATAATCGAAGTTCAATTTGAGAATAATCTACACTCAAGAGAGTATTATTTTCGCTACTAACAATAAATCCTTCGCGAATTTGTTTGCCTGATTCGGTGCGAACAGGGATATTTTGGAGATTGGGTGATTTAGAGCTGAGTCTCCCTGTGGCAGTGCCTGTTTGTAAAAATGAAGTGTGGATTTTGTTTTCTTGATTGTGGAGTTTGAGTAAGGGTTCAATATAGGTATTTTTGAGTTTAAAATTTTCACGATATTCTAAGATATCTGAAATGACCGGATGGGCATCTAAAAGTCCCTCAAGAGTTTGTTCATCGGTGCTATAACCCCCTTTGATTTGCCTACCTGCTTTGAGCCCAAGATTCCCAAACAAAACTTGAGCAAGTTGTTTGGGGGAATTAAGATTAAAATCATAATTAATTTGTCGGTAAATTTTGCTTTGAATTTGAGCTAATTTGGCAGAAAATATATCTCGTAATTTTTCAAACCATGCTATATCAATTTTAATCCCATTAATTTCCATATTGACCAAAACTTCTATAAAGGGAAACTCAACTTCTTGGGCTATCCGGATGAGAGATTCTAAACCTTTTGATTGAAATTCTTCAATGAGTCTATAATAAAGATTCATGCTTGCTACAGCATCTTCTGAGGCATATTTTGCGGCAATTTCAAGATTGACATGTGAAAAATTTTGATTTTTAGACACAATATCTTCAAAGGCAATCATTTTGTGACCGAACCATTTTTCCATTTGATTATCCAGTCCTACACTCATGACGCTATCAAGTAACCAAGCAAATATCATAGAATCTTTAATGGATTTTTGGGGGTGGAGATTAAAATTATAATGAGCTATTAGAATATCAAATTTCAAATTATGACCAATCAGAGGATGAGAAAAAATCTTTTCAATTGCTTTTTTGGCATCTTCTTTTGAAATTTGAGCTTCAATGCCCAAATAATTATGAGCGATAGGGACATAATAGCCATTGTGTCCATCAAAACAAAAACTGAAACCTACAATATCGGCAGTTTGCACATCTACAGAGGTTGTTTCACAATCATATGAAATTTCTTGACTCAAAGGGAGGGCATCTAATATTTCAAATAATTTTTTAGTATCATTAAGCAGATGAGACGTGTATTGAAAGCTTGAGTGCGAAGAGATATGTAACCCCCCTAATCCTTTGGATTTTGCTTTAAAGGTTTTGGTAGGTTGATTCATGGGCATACCCTTAAGGCGTTGGACTATCTTGATGAATTCGTATTTTTCAAGCTCATCTACGATAGCTAAAAGTGGATTTTGGCCAGGCATTTTGCAAGTTTGCAGGTCAAAATCTTTAATCAAATCTGTTTTCAGTGTTACAAGATTTTTACTCAAATAAGCTGATTGTTTGCCTTCTATAATAAGTTTTTGGATTCTTGGGCTTACTATTTCAAGAAGTTTTTGTGTGTTAGCATAAATTCCATCGAGATCTCCAAAGCATTCAAGAAGTTTCTGTGCGGTTTTTGCACCTATACCTTTGATGCCGGGTACATTATCACTATTATCGCCTACCAAACTTTGATAATCAATAAATGCAGCAGGGGTAATGCCAAATTTCGTGATACATTCTTTTTGGCGAATATCCATTTTTTTAATAGGATCATAAAGATAAGTATTTCCATTGATGAGTTGGTAAAGATCTTTGTCATGGCTAATGATACGGACATCTACATTGCTTTTGGTTGCTATCATACTAAGAGAAGCGATAGTATCATCAGCTTCATATCCCTCAAAGCTAAGATTTAAAAATCCCATTTTTTTTATCCATTCAATCGCAATAGGTAATTGCATGATCAACTCTTGTGGCGCTTGAGTTCTTGTGGCTTTGTATTCAGGATAAATTTGTTTGCGTTTATTTTCGCCTTGTCCTTCCAGAGCAAAAACAATATAATCAGATATGCCTTCCTTATGGAGATTCATAATCAAATTAGCAAACCCCATCAAAAGTCCGGTAGGGAATCCTTGTTCATTTTTTAATGGGGGGAGGGCATAAAAACTACGGAAGAAAAAACCAAAGGTATCAATAATAGTTAAAGTTTGCATCCATATCCCTTATTGTTTTTCATAAGGTTGTGTAATTTTTTCTTCAAAGATAAATTGATGTTCTTTAGGCAAGGAATTATAAATATTGTGGGCAAGTTTTTGGATTTCCCAAAGAGCCTGCCTGCTAGTGCGTAGTTCTAAAAAATTTTGCAGACTTCTTGCATTGATGCTCCAATGAAGTTCTGTTTTATAAGATTCAGGCATTGCGTATTTGGCAATGTCATTGCCAATATTGGCACATAAAATTTCTCGAAGATTCTCTAAGGCTTTGATGGAGGCGATATTGACAGATTCATTTGGTGTGAAGACAAGGTATTTTTGCGCTCTTGTGAGATTTGTTTGGTTGATGGGTAAAAAACTGGTTTCTTCTTTGATCTCTTTGAGTGTGTAGCGCGAAGATTTGACACTATAGCTTGCCATACGATGTCTGGCAAGTTCTTGCAAGCATGCCCGACTGATACCTTGAATATAAAAATTATAATACAGGTGTTCCAGAGTGCTGGCATGTTTATTTTTGTTGCCTACACGATCAATAAGGGCGAGATCTTTTTGCCCGCCATTATCAGACTTCTCAAAGCTTTGCCAACAGGTCCGAATTGCCATCGAACAGACTTCAAGGGGGGTATAATGCTTGAGTGTTACTTTCATATTGTTATATTCCTTTAAAGAAGGGTATTTTACATTTTTATCTGTGATATTTTACTTAAAGGGATTTGAGAGAATCAATAATAAAATTGATTTGAAATGAAGTTGGTCAAGGTGAATACAATGTTAGTTTTTTGTAGGGCTGTATCAGGAGAGTTTTTTAAATTTTTCGAAGCACAACATTATCTATATTATATAATTTAGGTTTATGTTTTGAGTTTCCGGAAGTTCTTAGACCAATATTGATAATTTTTGGGATGTTTTGTTGGATAAATTATTTTTTCTTTGTTTTGTCATTAAATTTTTTGCAAAGGGCATGGGGAAGATCACAAAATATTTTTGGATTGCTTGAAAAATTTTTGGGCTTGATTTGGAATATAACTTTTTGTTTATAAGATGTGGCTACCAAGATAGACTGAGCGGGATAAAATTCCAAAGAACAATTTGGGGTATTGCCCTTTTGGACCGTGGTAAAAAGCGCGTTGATTTTATCTGTATGGACACCTGAATGACTCAGTTGAGATTGTGTGAATAATATTGAAAGCCTATTTTGTAAAGCAGCCAATCTGGAAGTGAGTTCAATCTCACAGATTCTGGAGTTAGAAGATATTTTGGGCAATGCAAGCGAGAGGATAATACCAAATATAACAATTCCAAAAACAATCTCAATCAGGCTAAAAGCCTTAGAATTTGATACTGCCATTATTGAAAGTAATAGAAATGGGTTTGGTATAAATCTTAGCTAGTTTTTGGCACAAAGGAGAATCAATGCTGGGATCAATTTTAAAATCAAGGTCTTGGTGAGTGTTAAAATCAATCAAGACACAATTATTAGCCACATCAATCCTGCCATCTTTGGCAAGTCGCACGCCATTGCCATTTGAAATCCAGCGTGTAGGGTTTAGTCCTGCAGTATCTAAGATGAAATCACCATTAAGAGTATTTGGTTGTATATCTTCAATAAGACTTTTGGTCTGAATGGAGCTCAAAATTGTTTGAATATCGCTTTGAATAGCCACATATTGGGCATCGCTACGAGTTATTGAGAGTTTTGGGATAGCAATAGCTGCAATAATACCAATAATAACAATGACAAATACCAATTCGATCATACTAAATGCATTTTTCATGAGTTATCCTATTGAAGCAGGGTATCGACCATATTTTTGACAAAGTTTGCAGATACCCTGGCTGAGCTATCCAAAAACTCATCAAAACTTACATCAGCCTCCCCATCGGCACTATCGCTAATAGATCTAAAAATGCAGAAGGGGACTTTGAGTAAATCACATACTACAGCCACTCCTGCCCCTTCCATTTCAACACCATCAGCCCCAAAGGTTTCTATAAGCCAACGTTTTTTCTCTGCGCTTGCAATGAATTGATCTCCGGATGCGATGATCCCTTCTTTGAGAGGTGTATCATGTTTTTTAGCAACCAAACGGGCGATATCATTGAGTTTAGAATCTGATTGGATATAGATTTTGCTTTCCGGAATAAATCCAAGAGGATGACCAAAAGCGCTGATATCCACATCGTGTTGGCAAAGCTTGGTAGCAATCATCAAATCCCCCACCTTGAGATCTGCTCTCAATCCTCCGGCTACCCCGCTAAATATAATTTTTTCACAACCAAAATGCAAAATCATACCGGAAGCTGTTAGGGCGGCGTGTACTTTACCTATTTTGCTATAAGCAATATAAATTTCAGAATTTTTATAAAAAATATTATAAAAACTATTATCCCCTAATATGATTTCTTTATATGTTCCAAATATTTCAAGCAATGGAGTGATTTCTTCACGCATTGCTCCGATAATACCGATTTTCATTTAATCTCCTTGACTTTGTATTTGTGAGATAACCTCATTAAGGGAACTTAAATTAGCAATACTTAATGTAGGTTTTGAACTTAGACGTTTGTTGAGTCCCTTTAGGATCCCACCATGTCCAAACTCAATAAAAACATCAACTTTATCTTCCAGTAATTGAATAGATTGTTTGTATAAAACAGGGCTAATGAGTTGATCTCTGAGTAATTTTATGGCTTGCTCTTTTGTATTGTAGGTTTCAAGAGTGGCATTTGAAAGGACACTCAATGAAAATTCTTGCCCCAAAAGCTCTGTTGTGAGTGTTTGAAATTCTTCACAAATTCCTTCAAGCATAGGGCAATGACTGGCAACTGACATAGGGAGGAGCAATGCCCGTTTAGCCCCCATTGCTTTGAGTGCTTCTTGAATTTGGAGTAAATCAGATTTTTTTCCTGCAAGGACAATTTGCCCATCCCCGTTGTAATTAGCGCACCAGATACTTTTGTTTTGCTTTTGTTCTTGTGTGCAAAAATCTTGAAGTTTTTTGTCTTCTATACCCACAACAACCATCATACCTGCATCTTTACCTTCACAAGCTTTTTGCATCAATTCCCCTCTTTTGTGAGTCAAAATCATCGCATTTTCAAAACTAAGAGCTCCTGTGATGCTTAAAGCGCTGATTTCTCCAAGAGAATGTCCAAGTGCAATTTTTGGCAGCAATGGGGATTCTTCTTGAAAAATATTATGAGCGATATAACTTACTAGAAAAATCGCAGGTTGGGTAAATTGGGTTTGGTTTATAGCATCATTTTCTTCAAATAACAACTTTTTCATATCTGTTTTGATAGTATCACTCGCCCTTTCAAACAAATCTTTGGCAGTGCTAAAATTATCATAAAATTCTTTGCCCATACCAATACTTTGACTACCTTGACCGGGGAAAATAAAAGCGTATTTCATAAATGACCTTTGTGTTTTTGAGTAAAACTGAATGTTTATTTTAGAGTTGGGATTTTAGCATATTTTGGCTTGATTTTTTAAAAGTGTTAAGTTGTATTTTATGATTTTTAGTTTAGAATACCCCTTTAATTTCGGAATTAAAATTTTACAAACATTATTGGACCGGTGGGTGAGTTGGCTTAAACCACGTCCCTGCTAAGGACGCGTAGTCGCAAGATTACCGAGGGTTCGAATCCCTCCCTGTCCGCCATATTTCAAAATATACAATTACAATTCTCAAATACTCAATAAAGCATTAAGATCTAAATGTCTAACCTCTAGAATTTGCTTTTTTCTGTATTTAATTTTTTAAAATAACTATAAATTCTTCTTAAATTCATTCCGATTTTGATAGGTTCTTGAGGGAATGTGATGCTATTAATGCTTCAAAGTGTTGCTTGGCGCAATGAATCTTTAATCTTTCAGATACCCGTAATCTCCATCCAAGCTTGTTATTCCTTTTGTTTCAAGGATAAAATATAATTTTTCCTCTCCATTTTTTCTAAAAATACAGCCCAATCAGGATTATAGGCGCCTATGAGGGTATGGATCTTAAACTTTTTTGGTATTTTGAAAAACATCTTGACATCAGTCGTTATCTAATGCTTGTGCAAATGGTTTTTCAATCGTATTGCTATCATAAATCAAATGGTCATAAATATTGTGTTTGATAGCTATGGCATTTTTGTCTAAGTTTGCAACTGCTTGGCTATCAAATATTTCTTGCGCGTAATATGCTTCTTTCGTGAGTTTAATGTGCCTAATCCCATCAATAGCAAGTTGATAGCGATTTTTTGAAATGATTTTTGAAATCTTTTCAAAATATATCTGCAGGTTACGGATAAAATCCAAAATACGATTGTTTTGCGAGTAAGTAGCATTTTTGGGCTGAGAGGATACGAATAATATCAGGCAGAGATTGATAAGTTGTAGGCAACATCAGCCATTCTTATGGAGAATATGAAATTTTGGCGACAGAAGTTTTAATATTAATGTTGTTCTGTAGATAACTTTATTAAGTCATGAATGATAATATTTCAAGCAGATTTTCCCTGCTTAAAATATTTTGAAATATTACTTGGATTGTGGTGGAGTAGGCTTTGGTGCATTTTTAGGATCAGGCTTGGGAGAAGGCTTGTGATGAGGCTTTTTCTCTGGATGGTGTATTGTTTTGTACATCATATGTTTATGCACGAGACCACTCTCTTTGATTTGTTCTTTACTCATTCCCTTGAGTTTTTCATCAATGGCTTTTTGAATCGCTTGTTTTCGTGCTCTAAAATCTTTAACGCTCATTGTCGCTGTGTTTTGTTTCATGCTTGTTTCAAGTTCTTGATGGAATACTTTGGCATCTTCTTTTTTCATTGTTTTAAAGCGTTTGTGAAGTTCTATCCTATAATCAGGTACATCTTTTGGCGCCACTGTTCCTGCGATTTTGATAAGCTCATCGTTGCTTTTTTTAGAAAAATCAGCTCCAAAACTTAGTGATACGCAAATCGCACTTGCTAAAACTATTGAAGTAACTTTATTCATCTTTTTTCCTTTAAATTAAGATGGATTATTATAAATATTCAAAGTGAATCATATGTTAAATACTATAGTTTTCTTACAAAATAATGATCTCAAATTCTAAAATATTTTCTAATTTCAACCATCCAAACTCCAATCAATACCCTCTTTCCCCATTTGCTTGAGAGCTTCTTGGGCTTTGAGAAACACCCCGCTACCTACAAAACCTTGTGCAAGGGGACTAGGATGTGGGGCAGTGATGATGACATGCTTGGAAGAGTCAATAAGCGGGATTTTCTTCTTGGCATAATTTCCCCAAAGCATAAAAATAACTTGATTGCAATGTTTTGAAATAATTCGAATAATGCCATCGCTAAAAGATTCCCATCCAAAATAAGCATGAGAACCCGCTTTGCCTTTTTCTACGCTAAATATAGCATTTAGGAGCAAAACCCCTTTTTGGCACCATGGACTTAAATCACCATGTCGAGGGATAGGGATACCCAAAGAGAGATGAAGTTCCTTGTAAATATTTTTTAAGCTGGGAGGGATAGGAACATTTTTGGGTACAGAAAAGCTAAGTCCCATCGCTTGGGGAATATCAACCCCATTAGATACAAAACTACCATGATAGGGATCTTGACCTAAAATAACAATTTTAATATCTTTAGGGAGGGTGAGGTTGAGCGCATTAAATGTTAATTTTCCGGGAGGATAAATAGTAACTCCTTTATTCTTAGCTTCCAGATAACGCTTTTTAATATCAGAAAAATAAGGTTTTTCAAACTCTTCTTGAAGGAGTTCTTTCCATTCCGGGACTATTTTTATAGAGTCATAATTCATAAGCTTCCTTATATGAGGATTATAGAATTTTAGAATTATTATATTATTTTGATATAATTATTTGTATAAAAGAACAGAAATTTGGTAAGATAGGCAGTCTAATAGTCTCATGATATGCTATAAAGTTATGAAATGGAATAAAAAGTGAATATAAAATATCATAATTTATTGGTTTTGTTGATGGGATTGGTTGGTATGTGAGGAAACAAGATTTAATACGAATGGTAGAAGCGTATGATGATGTTTTTACTTTTCATGAGGATGAATTAGAGCGTTTTAAAAAAGTACTTCAAAATGTTTGAAAATATGATTTTAGAAGGCGATTGTCTTGAATTATTTAAAGAAATTCCTGAGAAGACAGTTGATTGTGTATTTGCTGATCCGCCCTTTAATCTGAAGAAAAAATATAATTCGCATAAAGATAAACTTACAGAATCTGAATATTTATATTGGTGCAAGAGATGGATTCAAGAATGCGTAAGGGTACTGAAAGATGACGGCTTTATTTTTTTGCATAATATTCCTAAATGGCTTACTTATTATGCAACTTTTTTAAATGAAATAGCAGTTTTTAGGCATTGGATTAGTTGGGATGCAATGAGTGCTCCAATGGGGAAAACCTTGCAACCAGCACATTATGGAATTTTATTTTATTCAAAAACAAGCGATAAAAGTAGATTTAAAGAATTGCGATCGCCTCATAAAAGGGATAGAAAAGGTGTTTTAGTAAAAGATTATGGAGGTAAAAAATCAATCTTACATCCTTTTGGTCCTCTATGTTCTGATGTTTGGAGCGATATTTATCGTATAAGGCATACAAAATATCGAGATGATCATCCTTGTCAGTTGCCTATTCATTTGCTAGAAAGAATTATTTTGATGAGTACAGAAGAGGCAGATCTAATATTAGATCCATTTATGGGCACAGGAACTACTGCAATTGCTGCAAAAAGATTAGGAAGAAAATTTTTAGGTTTTGAAAAAGATACGAGTTATTGTAATATCGCAAGAAAAAAGATAGATTCTGAAATTTTTTTATCCAAGGTTGGGGGTTATTGGGTAAGTTTTTATTTAGGTGAAATTATTACCTTGAGAGAGTGTGATTGGAATAATTTAAAAAAATATTTTTTAATACCAGAAGATATTAAAGAAATTGATAAACAAAAAATTAATTTAATTAAAAATATAATTTAAATTATATTTTTAATATTATTATGGATATTAATTGACTAGTTTTTATAGACTCTTTAGATGATAGAGATAATTACATAGGGATTGTAATAAAATTTCTACGAAGAATATAGTAATCAGGCTTAATTTGAATGAAAATCTATTGGTAATCAGAAAATAGATCTAAAAAAATGACTATGTATTAGTGAAAAGTCATTAAGTTTTTAAGATTAGAGCTATATTATTTGAATATCTATCTAGAAATTAATATAAAAGTTTTAATAAATCTAAAATTTATTAAAACTTTTTGAGATTTTTATCTTCAAATAAACAAAAAATATGGAGTAAAGGCTGTATTAATGGTTAAAGGAGAGTTTGTGGTCAAAATACAAGAAATAATCAGATTTTTCTAACTGATACTTTGAGTGATCACAAAAAGTCAATTAAAACCTATGGAATTTTCAGAATTAAAAAATAATCAAAAATTGTTTAGAAAGATTTTAAGATAGGGGCATAAAAATTATTCTAAAATTTAAATTATGATTTGGAGATGATTTCAAGCGCTTGAATAACTCTCAAAACATGATCTTTTTGTGCATGATAGAGTGTGCTTTGCAGCATTGCTGCATGAAATGATGCAATGGATGCATCAAGGGACATAAAATTTTCTAATATAGGGGTTTGTTGTTCGCCGAGTTTGTAGGCAACCATTTTTTGATAAAGGCTATTTTTATCAAATTCATCTTTAATAATCACTCCTGTATCAAAAAGAGTGATTTTATTTTTTTGAGTATCATCATAGATAGCTGTTTTTTTCTCCCCTCCAATAATCATTTCTCTGACTTTGATAGGAGAGAGCCAAGAAACATTGATGGTAATAATGATACCATTGTGAAGCTCAAGATTAATATTTGCAAGCGCATTGTTGGGATAGTTTTGATATTTTTTTGTAAATGTATTTGCTTTTTTGATGTCTAAGCCTACGAGGGCATCAATGATGGAAATATCATGGATTGCCAAATCCCAAATAACATCAACACTACTTTGAAAAAGTCCTAAATTGATACGGCGAGAATTGATATATACAATATTTCCAAATGAATGGATGTTTTCTTTGAGCCACTTGATTGCCGGAGAATGCAAAAATGTATGATCGCAATAGAGGGCACAATTATTTTTTTGAGCTATTTCATAGAGTTTATAAGCTTGTTGGACATTGGTTGTAAGAGGTTTTTCAACAAAAACATGTTTTTTTGCTTCCAGAGCAAGTTTAGCAAGATGATAATGAGTATGGGGAGGAGTGACAATAAAGATAGCTTCTATATTATTATCTTTGAGGATTGAGTCATAATCTTCATAAAGGTCAAAAGAATAAATTTTTTGCGCTTCTTGGACGCGTTGGATATCGTTGTCAAAAATTGTTTTGAGATGAAAATTTGGATTTTTAAAAAGGCTTTTGGAAACATTAATCCCCCAATACCCATATCCGATAACAGCTACTTGCATACAGAATTCTTATTTTTTAAATCACGTAATTTTTTTGCAGGGTTACCCGCATAGATTCCGGGTTTTATAATATCTTTGGTAACAACACTGCCTGCGCCAATCACAACATCATCACAGATAGATATAGGCAATATAGTGGCATTTGATCCTATATAGACACGATTGGCGATAATTGTTTTTTTCCAGCTTTGTTCATTGGGTGCAAGGTAGCCATTTTCAAAAAGATCATTGACAAACATCACTCCATGCCCGATAAAACAATCTTTACCAATGCTTACAAGAGAACAAATAAAACTATGACTTTGAATTCTTGTATTTTCACCAATGCAAGCATCTCTTTGGATTTCTACAAACGGACCTACAAATACGTTGTTGCCAAGTGTGCAACCATAAAGATTAGAAGGCATAATTACACAAACATTATTTCCATAAATGACATCTTTTATTTGGGATTGAAAGGTTTTCATGAATTTTCTTTAAGTTTTCGTATCTGATTTTCTATGGATTGGAGTTTTTTCCCTAATTCTTCAAGCGTGCTAAAAGTTTTTTGAGAATCATCACCATAATATTTTGGAATACTTAATTGGTATAGATTTTCTATGTTAACGGTATTTTCGCCGCTTTGTTCATAGATTTTTTTTAGAGCATTTTCGCCTTGTGTAGAGAAAAAATAACAATAAAGACTGATAGCGGTTTTTTTATCTTTTGTTCTTAGGGTGATAATCCCTGCATTGGCTACACAGATACAATCAATCTCGCCCAGTAGAGCTATTTTTGGTGAGATGCCCCTCAAAGAAAGAAGAATATCATAGGATTTAAGGGCATATTTTTTGATTTTTAGAATATCTCCAGAGAATTTTTTATTATCAAAAGATTGTGTAAATCCATAAGGTTTAAAATCAGCAATCCCTACATCATAATAAGTGATAGTTTTATCTTTTGGACTGCCATAAACTCTTTGCCCTCTAAAGATCTCTACTTGTAATGATTGGAGAGTGTGAGTATGTTCTAGTCTATGGTGCTTGTTGAGGTAAGTTTGTGCTCTTAAATCATGGATTTGGACTTGAGAAAGAGGGGTGAGTGTAGAGTATGGGGTTTTTAGTTTTTTTTTAAAAATATTTGCGATTTCATCAACATGCAACAAACGATTATATTTACCATCTTTTTGATAAAAGTATTCATTATTGGCATTGATATGTAAAATGTTTTCATTGTTTGGAGAAATTACAAGGATGGAAAATTCATGATTTTGATGAGGAAAAATATTTTTGGGCAGTTCAATGACAGCCTCAATCATCTTTTCTTTACATAAACGTTCGCGAAGTTTTTCTTCCAGAGAAGATTTTTGAAGAGTTTGGTTGCGAATGATAAATACACCTCTTTTTTTCAGATGAGCAAGCGCATGGGTTAAAAATACAAGTTCAGGATAGTTTTTAACTAAAATCCCCATTTTGCCAAATCGTTCATCTTCTTTGAGATATTCTATTCCCATATGAGCATATAGCGGGGGGTTACAAAGCACTTTATCAAAGCGTTCAAAGCCATTTTTGGTTTTAAAAATAGGTTGTTTGAGAATATCATTGACATAAAGTTTGGCATCTTTGATTTGAGTTACTTGAGCGATAAGATGAGCAATATTAGAAAGTCTTTCATCAAGTTCTTCCCCATAAAGATGTATTTTATCGGTTATATTGGCAATGCTTAAAAATACACTTCCAATTCCATAGCATGGGTTATAAATTTCATCATCTGTTTGTATATCCAGAAGGGAAATGAGAAGTTGATTGATTTCCAGGGGAGTAGAATAATAATAAAGCTTATTAGCGGTTTTTTTTTGGGTGATGGTATGGAGAAATTGTTCAATGGTTTTGTTGTCTAAAGAGATTTGATCAATAGTTTTCAGAATTTTTAAAATATTGACATTAGGATTAATTTTGACATAAAAAGAAGACTTGATAAGAGTTTGAATAGAAATTTGGAGTTTGCCATAAATGAATTCTTTTTTTGTATCTCTTTGGATAAGAGATTTGATAGCTTGGGGATTTTGGATTTTGAGAATAAAGAGTTCAAGCATGATACTAATTGTATCAAGCACATCAATGTGATAACGCTTTAAATATTCAAAACAATCCAGTAGTTTTTTCATCTAATTCCTAAAGTTCAAAATATATTTTAGTTAATTTTATCATATTCTTTAGAAAATATGATTGATGTATTGAGAGCTTTTGAGTGGTGAGTTCTCCGGCTGACTCCAAGTTTATACAAAATCTTTTTATGGTGATACCTAATTTGATTCTTGGTATATTTGTTTTTTAAAATATTTAATCATAAAAAAGCGTAAAAGAATGTTTTATATCTAATTGTTAAAATATTAGATGGGGCTAAAGAAATGATTCTTATTGGATTTGTTTTTTGACTTCTTTTTTACAGAAATAGGGTGGGGATTAAGCTGCTTAGGCATTTTTAATTCTATAAATAAAAATTATTTTCTATTAAGTATTATTTTGTTATGATTATGAATATTATTAAAATATATTTAAACTAAAATTATTTGAGAAAACTATAGTGAAAAAAATATTAATCATTTCTTGTTTTTATTTTCAGGTGCTTTTTGGTATTGGAGGAATTGTTATTGAGCCAAAAATTGGTATTACTCCTTATCAAAATTTTCAATCTAAAACTGACTCTGAAACTCTGCATAATTTTTTTGATTATGGCGTGGATATCTATTCCCCTATTCCGAAACTCAGTAGCTTTGAGGTAGGGATAGGAGGAGAAATCAGAAGGCTTAATCCATTGCTAAGCAACAAAAAGAATGTCGGACTTTTTTTTACTCTTATTAAAATGCCGACATTTTTGGATACTTTAATTATCGGCAGATTGGGATTTTTGCAAAATACAACCTTAGAAAAGACATTTTATTATGCTGTTGGATTTGAAAAATCTATTCATAGAGTGGTTTTTCAGGTTTTATTTGATGACATGGAGATTAAAGTTAATAAAACCAGCCCTCATTATCGATCTGTTGTATTCAAGATAGGAGTAAAAATTTGAAATTTTTTTGGTTTTTTTTGATTGTCTTGAAAGTATTATGGGCCAGTAATACGAATTCGGAGTTACAAAATCAAAATCGAATATTGGATCTATTAGAAAAACAAAAGGAGCAAAATTATATTCAAGAGCAACTTCAGTATCCTGATAAATACAAAAGTGACGATCAAGGTGAAATCAAAGAATTTGAAGATAATAAAGAATATATCTTTTCACATATAAGTATCCAAAGTCAAATTAAAATTCCTAAAACTCTTATCAAAATGTTAGCAAACTATCAAAATAAGCCTTTAAAAAAACAAGATATTTTTGAAATCATAAAAAAAACAAGTGAATATTATATTAAAAAAGGCTATACCACCACACTTGTTACGATAAAATCCGGCAATGTCAAAACAGGTAAATTAGTTTTGGAAGTAAAACTTGGTTATATCAATCATATAGAAATTAAAAATTCTAAATATTCTAATATAAGGGTTTTTGATGCCTTTCCAATTGGCAAAAATGATATCCTTGATATTTATGCTCTTGATCAGGGGATTGAGAACCTTAACAATGGGGGTTATTATTATCAGATGCGAGTTGAACCAAGTCAAAAGTTGGATTATTCGAATATCTTAATTGAAGAATTTAAAACACCCGGTGGGATCAGCATAGGATTCAATAATAGCTCTACGATAGATAAAGGATCTTTTAGATCGGTATTGGGATTGAATCAATATAATTTATTAGGGATTAATGACACGCTTTCGTTGAATTATATGGAACGCTTTATCCATCGTCGTAACAAAAACAAAGAAAGTATTTATTCAGCTAACTATACGCTTCCTTTTAGGTATTGGAAATTTTTATATTCAGCGAGTTATACAGATAGCTATACAGATATTCAAGCACAATTTGGGAGTTATAGTAATAAAAGTGAAAATCTAAGGAATACTTTTAAAATCCAAAGAGTTTTGCATAGAAATAAAACTGCAAAAACAACTGTTTATGCAGAGCTTAAGCTTCGGGGACAAAAAAATAAAATCAATGAGGTATTAATTGAAATTAATAGCAAAAAATATACAGCCTTAGGGATTGGTATTGAACATGTCAATAAATTATTTGGGGGGAATTTGTATTTAGATATTGAATATTTAAGGGGAGTTCCTTTTTTTGGTGGTTATAAAGACACAAAAAATTCTATTTTCAAAGCACAATACAATAAACTTAATCTGAGCGCTTCTTGGCAAAAATATCTTTATTATGGGAACTATGTGGCTTTGATGTATCGGCTAAATGTTGGGGCAAGCTATAGTGGCGATGAATTGTATTATGCAGATAAGTTTTTCATTGGGGATCAATATACAGTGAGGGGTTTTAAGGAAAGCTCTTTGGCTCTTGATAAAGGGGGATATATATCCCAGACCATTACCTTAAAACCAGTTTATTTGCAAGGGAGTATTTGGAATTTAGAGCCATTTTTTGGTCTTGATTATGGAGGGGGCAGAGATTATGGTTTGAGTCATAATGACCATATTGCAGGAGTTGCTTTTGGAGTCAATTATTTTTGGAAAATTATCAGTTTAGGGGTAACAATTTCTCAACCTCTTATGCGATCTAAGGATATGCCGGCAGAATTTGTACCAATTTATTTTAATTTAAATATTTTTATGTGATAATATTTATTATATAACTTAAGAAATTTTGATTATTTGATTAGATTTTACCAGATATTTTTATTTTTAGAAAATATAGATATAAAGGATATTTATTTATGAAATCATACAAGAAGTCATTGTCTGTTTTTGTGTCTTTAATTCAGATTCTTGGGAGTTGTTGTGTTCATCTTTCCGGGGCAGATTTAAGACCTAGAAATCATATACGCCCTTTAAATAATGATATTTATACTCCACAAATGAGTTCTGCAGCCAATGGAAGAGATGTGGTTAATATTGTAAATCCCGGTGTAGAGGGGATCTCTCATAATAAATATGAGAGTTTTGATATCGAGAGAGACAATGGGGTGATTTTGAATAATTCCCAAAAAAATGGAATATCTGTAACAGGAGGATATGTAACAGCTAACCCCAATTTATCCTCAAATGCAAAGTTGATTATCAATGAAGTTATTTCCGGTAAAAATAGCTCTTTGAATGGGACGCTTGAAGTTTTTGGAAAAAGCGCAGATGTCATTATCGCGAATGAAAATGGACTTGTTGTCAATGGAGCAACTTTCATCAACACAAATGGAGTAACCTTAACAACAGGGTTGATTGATAGATCTAATCATCAGATTGTGGTAAAAGGAGGGAATGTAAGTATTCTAGAAAGGGGAGTTGGGCTAAGCGGGGATTATTTTTCTATTATTTCTCGAAGCATGCAACTTTTGGGAAGTATTTCAGATCTTGATGGAAAGGCAGTGCAACGATTGAATTTAATTGGGGGTCTCAATAGCGTAGGTTTGGGGATTAGCATGGATAATCCACAAATCAAGGCAACAGCTCAATCTGAATCCAAAAAACCTCAATTATCTATTGATGGAAACTTACTTGGTTCTATGTATGCTGGGTATATCCGTTTTATCAGTACTGAAGAAGGTGTAGGAGTTCGCCATTCCGGTATCATTAGAAGTGCAAATGATATTGTCGTTGATGCTAAAGGAGATATTAGCACAACCGCCCTGGTAGGTCAAAATATCAGCATAGATACTTCCGGGAAACTTAACAATGATGGCGTTATTGTTGCCGGCAAAAATCTCAAGGCAAAAGCCACAGATTTGAATAATAAAAGTCAAATAAATCAAGAAACTATTGATAAGTTAGGATTAAAATTAGAAACTTCTTATATTGAAGGAAAAAATGCTGATTTTAAAATACAAAATTTGCATAATGATGGAGGGATAGTTGGGACAGAAACTCTTTCTTTGGTTTCTGAAAATTCTAAAGGGATATTTAGAAATACCGGAGAGATAATTTCCAAAAATACTCAAATCCAATCAGGTAGTTTTGAAAATAATGGAAAAATTTCAGCAAATCAACTCCAACTCCAATCCGGGGATATTACAAATTCCGGTGCAATGATCGCAGGTATTTTAAATGCAAATGTCCAAAACAATTTCATCAATCAAGGCACAATTGAGTCTAATCGCATGAAACTTCAATCAGGTAATCTCCAAAATAATGGAGGCATAAGAGCGAGTATTTTTGAATTAGATGCTCAGAAACTTGTCAATACTTCTGAAATGAATATTTATAATGGAACGATAAATGTTGGAAATGTGCTAAATTCCGGAAAGATCCAAAGTGAGAATAAACTGAGTTTTGATTTTAAAGATACTTCCAAATCTCTTTTAGAAGTTCTGGAGAATCAAAATGGTACTATTGAAAGCAAAGGTATTTTGAGTATCCATACAGGAGCGGTTAATATCAATGCAAGTTTAGGGAAAATAAGCGCCCATGAGGGGTTATTAATCCAGAGTGAGGGAGATATTGTCATCCAAGACTCTTTTAGCAATATAGGTTCAATCCGGTTAAAAGCTGCAGGCAATATTACCAACAATGCCAATACATTGCTGGCTTCACAGAAAAATATCGCCCTTGAAGCAAAAATGGATTTCACCAATCAAGAAGGAAGTTATATTTTTGGAAATAATGTTGCTATTGAAGCGCACAATATCACCAATCAAGAAGATGCTTTTATTGATTCAGGGAATCAAATTTTTCTCAAAGCAGATACAATTAATAATAATGCAGGTTTTATTAATTCTTCCGGAGATATGACAATACTTACACGAGTGCTTAATAATACTGCTAGAGAAATGGGGAATATCTCTTTTAGATTTAATGAAAAAAAGCCTTTGTATTATTATTTCAGTAAGAGTTATTTTTGGAATAGAGATTTTAGAGCCAATTATATAGGCTATGATATTAAAAATGATCTTTCAAATAAACAAGGTATCATAAAGGCTGGAGGGAGAATATCTGTTAGTTCGGAATCAGGAAAAACGAGTGTTTATAATAATAACTCAATCATTGGTGCTTCCAAAGATATCCATGTTAGAGGAGACTTTCATAATATCACAACCTCTAAAGAATATGGCGTAGGTAGATTATTAGGGATGTTTACTATTGAAAATATTGAAGCAGAGCCTACATTTGCAGGTCATTTGGTGACATATCATTTGGGAGGGGGAAATATTTTTGGGGTATTAAATAAGGCAAGAAATGCTGCTGATGACAATGCAGGGTATTTTGGATTGCTTAAAGATATGGCGAGCAAGGATTCATTTTTTAAAGAGTTGATGGACAAAGCATATGGGCAAGATTGGATAACACAAAGCGATCCTCATAAGCTACAATTCAATAACGATGCCTATTACTATTTTACTTCTAAAAATCCGGCTCAAGTTCTCTCAGGCGGGAATATTATTACAGAAGATGGGAGTTTTTTTAATGGCACAGGATCAATACAGCAAATGCATGCAGATATTAAAGATCTCCAAACAAAATTAGAGGATATTAAAGAATCTAATTCCAATGCAAATCAGGTAAATGCTACAAACATTGCGCAAAATGAGGATCAAGCACTTAAAGATACTGAAAACACAAAAGAACCTACCAATTCTCAAGGACAATTAGAGGGTGTTAAAAAGTTTGAAACGACCAAAATTGAAACACTCGGGGATTCTCTAAAGGCTACACAAAAACCAACTAACACAGAATCTACTCCGGCAGAAGAAAAAATTTATGATTCTGTAGGGCTTGATGAAGAGGGTATTTTAAGGCTTGGACAAAGACTTTTATTTCAAAAAAATACGCAACCTTTTACGCAGAAGATAAATTATTATATAGAGACAAGACCCAATTTGGTGGATATGAGTCAATTTTATGGTTCTGAATATTTTTTAAAGCAAGTCGGATACACCACAGATAAGACTATTTCAGTTATTGGAGATGCTTATTATGAAAATAGACTTTTAAATGAGCAATTAACAAAAAATTTGGGTTATAACAACTCTTTAGACACCAAAGATGTAAAAGCTTTTCTGGATAATGCCCTCAAAGAACAAAAAAAGCTAGGGTTAGTCATTGGAACTCCATTGAGTAAAGAACAAGTCGAAAAGTTAGATACAGATATTGTTTGGTATGTGAATAAAAAAATCAATGGGCAAGATGTTTTGGTACCCCAACTCTATTATTCCAAAAATACCTCTTTTAAGAAAATTCCTTCAAAATCTCAAGATGCTAATCGATCTCGTGTGGCTGCTGTAGGGGATATATTTTTAGATACAGATGCATTCAGTAATAAATCTTCAGATATTGATGCCATTGGGGATGTTGTGATCAATACTAAAAATATTGCAAAAAATATAGGAGGGAGCATATCAGGCAATCATACAGATATTCAAGCGGGAAAATTTGTTTCTGAAAGTTCAATAAATACCGATGATAAAGGAAACCCTCAGATTCTTTCTCAAGCAAAAATAACCTCTAAACTTGGAGTAAATATCCGGGCTAAGGGGGATATTGATATTAAAAATACAGCTATTGAATCGGGTAAAAATGGTAATGGGATAAATATTATCTCTAAAAATGGTTTTGTCCGGATAGTAGATGAAGAAATTAAAAAGGTAGATTATAACCAAGAGCATAAAAATGACGCAGATACTTCATGGGTCAGCACTACTCTTGTGCAGACAAGTTCCGTAAGTGGTTCGAGTATTAAGGGATCTAATATCAATATTCGATCACATAAAGGTACTACTATCAAAGGTTCAGCCTTTGATCAAACTTCTGAAGAAGGAGAAGTGAATATTTTTTCAGATGGTGATATTAATATTCTTGCAGGCAAACAGGATGCAAGTATCAAAAACGAAACATATTTTAGTGGTGTGAATGCTACAACAGGTTTGAGAGAATATGCCACTACAACCAGCACCGATGGTAATTCAAAAACAGCTGTTGGGAGTTCGATTAAAGCATTAGGTAATATCAACATCTATAGCAAGAAGAAATTAAATGTGCAAACTTCTCAAATTGATTCCGATAAGAAGACAATACTCTATGGCAAAGAAAAAGTCGATATTTTAGATACTCAAAATACTGCAACCTTGAGTTCTTCTCATTTATCTTTTCAGGTTTTAGGCATTAAAGGAGGGAATCAAAATCAAAATACTTCTCGTTCAAGTGTTGCTTCTCTTAGGGGCGGAAATGGATTATTTATAGGTTCTGAAGGGGATATAAAAATTGTTGGGGCAAAATTAGAAGGCAAGGGAGATGAAGGGGCTATTGTCTCAAGTACTTTGGGTAAAGTAACCATTCAAGCGGGAAAAAACACCAATCATAACGATGGTCAATCTTACGGATTTGGAGTTGTTGGTTCAGTAAAAGCGGGTTTGATGGGCAATCAAGCTTCAGCAAGTTTTGGAGTAGATGGGAATAAAGCACAAGCCCAAAGTAATTTTGATCCCGCTACACTTACTTCCGGGAAAGTGCAAATGGACTCTTTGGCTTCTGCAGAGATTGGGTTAGAATTGGGTTATAATTACCAAACTTCAGATGATGTATATTATACAAATGCCAATATAAAAACCACAACAGGAAATATTGTTCTTTCCGGTAAAGATGCTGTAGATATTGGGGGTGCAGATTTTGACTCCGGAAAACATGTTATTTTGAAAGGTGGTTCTATATTATCTACCAAATATATTGGTGATAGCACTTCAAGTTCTATAGGAATTAATGTTTCACTCAAGCAAAAATTTGCCGCTACCAGTTCTGTAGCGGATACGATGAATATGGTTTCAGATATCGCTACTACTGCGGCAAATGGGGGTAATCTCAATGCAGGTATAGTGGCTGCCGGTGCTGCCGGAGCGGTTACAAATCTTATTTTTAATGACTTAGCCGGTGGCGTTTCCACGCAAGAAGCAGGTGTCCAAGTTGGTTATGAAAATTCTCATAAAAATTTTGAAAATACAACAAATGTTAAAGCAAATGGAAAAGTACTTATCCAAAGCACTACAGGAAATGTTGAATTAGCAGGAGTTAATTTTCAAGCAGAGGATTTATATATTCATTCTGCAAAAAATACATTAATTAGAGCTGCAAAAAGTACTTCTGAAGAAAGTGGTTTTTCTGTAGGGGTGCAGTTGAGACTTCAAGAATCAGCAGGCTATTCAGCCTTATGGGGAGGGAATACAGATGTTGGGATAGGAGGAAGTGTTAATTTTTCTCTAACTAATAAAAATGAAACTACCAATCAAACCGCCCAATTTAATATCAAAAATCAAGCCATTGTTGTTTCTAAAGAAGATTTTAATATGCTTGGGGGCAAGATTAATGCCGGGAGTGCAGATGTGTTTGTTGGGGGCAATATGCATATTGCCAGTCTTAAAGATTCCAAAGATTCCAAAAGCATTCATGCAAGCGGAGGAGGGGATATTTCTCTTGGAGTAGCTACGAATACAATTGCTAAAGGAGATGTTTCTCTTAACGGAGGAGGAGGGTATTATTATGAAAATTCCGATAGTGTGGGTATGCAATCCGGTATTGCAACGCAAGGAAAATTAAATGTCCATGTTAAGGGCGATGCAAAACTTGAAGGAGCTATTTTAGATTCTAAGACAAAAGAAGGGGATTTTGATGTTGCAGGAAAATTAGATGTCTTGGATTTGGCTTTGCATCAAAGCACAGGTGGGGGAAGTGCATATCTTTCCGGAGGGACATCAGGTAGTTTTGGGGCACAAGCAGATATAGGGGATTATAAAGATCAAAAAAGCACTTTGCATACAGCTATCAATATCAAAACAAATGCCAAAAAAGGGGTTATGATAAATGGAGTGAGTTCTTCTGTTGATGACTTATATACAGATACGCAAAATACTCAAGTTGTCCTCACAGATACTTCTTTTGCAGGAGGTAATATGAGTTTTAGTGGGGATATTCATCAAGCTAAGCAACTCCCAAAGAAACTTTTTGGATCCAAAAATAAACCCACACATACAGCACAAAATTCTGATAATGTAATCTTTAGCGGACCTGCAGAGCCTATTAGCTATGAACCTGTTGTGTTACGAACTGAAAATTTACTTTATGCCCCACCTCCTAAGAAACCTAGGGTGGATACTCCGGAAGGAAATATTTCTCAAGAGAATCAATCCGAACAAATACCTCTGTCTAATCCCTCTGTATCTTCTTCAAATCCGGCAGACATGCAGTTGCCTACAGGTGGGACTGTGGCATCTACATTGTTAGCGCAAAAAGATGAAATGCCTTTGCAACCAAGCGTTGTTTTGAGTCAGTCTGAATTGAGTTGGATGAAGAATTTATCCGGTTCAGATACTGAAGAGACTCATGTAATTCAAAATCCTATTGATGGCAAAAAATTGGGTGTAGGATCTTATGGAGAGGCTTATTTGGTCGATCATGAAGGGAAAGATTATGTTGTAAAAGTCCCTACAAAACCTGAATATCTTGCTAATTTGAGCCAAGAAGCTCAGATTTTAAATTCAATACCCCAACATCCAAATATTGTCAAAACAGAAGGTATCAAAGAAATCCAAGGCCAACAAGGACTATTGTTGGAATATGTTAAGGGACATACATTAGATAATGTATTGGGAACTTTAAAAGATGCTTATGATAAGAATCAGATCAATCACTCTGAGTTTTATGGAAGTGTTTCGCATTTGACAAAAGGAATTCTAGAAGGCATGAATCATCTTAAGAATAATGGGATTGTTCATGGTGATATTAAAGGAAATAATATCCTTTTAGACACGCAGACTTATGAGCCAAAAATCATTGACTTTGGTTTGGCTAGAAAAGTTGGCGATGAAGCAAAAGCAGGGCATCCTTTGTTTGCATCTCCTGAAATACTTGATTCAATGTTGGGTATTTCAAAACAACAGCGTGCAGATGATAAACAAGATGTTTATGCGCTGGGACAATTTGTGCATAAGATAGGAGAAGGACAAAATCATGTTTTTGGGGCTAAGCCTGAAGCAGATCCTCTAGAATATGTCATGAAAAAAAGAATTGATAAATTACAAGAAGAAGGTAAGCTTGAGAATTATCAACCTCTTGTCAGACAAGAACAATCCGGACTCAAGGAAAGTGGTAAATATGGCTATGAAGGTGCTTACGTGCAGTTTGTAAATGGCGCATTGGCTATTGATCCCAATAAACGTCTGAATGCACAAAATCTACTTGAATCTGATTTTATTCAAGATGCCTTGATACAATCCCATGAAGTGCCTAAGGTTTTGGATAAGGCAGGGATTGATTTAGGGGATTGGGAAACTGTTATTCAAGGACATTATTCTGAACAACCCCAACAGCCAAATTTCTCTCCTAATACAAAACCTCTCTCTATTGCTCCAAATGTTGCCATGAATCCGGAGCCCAAAGCCCCTCAATCTTCAAGTTCCCTATCTTCAGTCCCGACAGAACAAACATCTCTAGTAAAAAGAATCAAAAATCTTTTTGTAAAAAATAAAGCCTCTTATAAGACTGATGATTTGGGATCTGCATCAGAAGATGTTCAAGCACTGTCTTATAAAAAAATCAATGATAATCTCCCGCCAAAATCAGAAGCAGTCAAAAATGAACAAGCTTTCATTGCGTGGCAAAATAAACGTCAAAAAGATTTGGAAAAATTTGACAACATGGGAGAAGTTATCCCTGCTTCAATCCCGCTGGTGCAAAAAAATCAACCCAGTGATTCGGATATGAAGGATTTGTTAGACTTTATGGATAGAGGCGTTTTTGAAGTCCAAGATATTAATCTATCACAAACTGCAAGTCTTCTAAATGGCTTGACAAAAAATCTTGCATTTCTCAAACATCGCAATTATGATGAAATAAAAGAAAATTTCACTGTCTTACTTTCTGAGATTGGAGAAAACTTACCCTATCATAATGATTCAAAAGATTATAGAGACCTTACCAGAGGGGTTTATCAGGATTTAGACAAAAAACTGTTAGATGATCCTGCCATTAAAAATTACCTTACAACCAGTGATTTTACAAGCAAAAGAGATTTTAAAGATTTCAGTCAAATTATTATCAATGCTTATACTGATGCATTAAAGAAAACAAATTTAAATGTGAGTGATCCTAAAATAGTCCTTTCTTCTTCTTATCCAAATGCGTATTATTCATTTGAAAAAGATAGCGTTCATCTCCCTTCTCCGGAGAGTTATAAAAACATTTATTTCCCCGATAAAACCCCTACTTCTCAAGAAGTCGGATTAATGCTTTTAGATACGGTTGTCCATGAAATGACGCACAAGCAACAAGCTACGTTTGTAAAAAATTTAGATAACCCAAAACTTTCTCAAAGTATCAAAGACTATGCTTCTATTATTCAAGCAAATGCGCAGTTTTATGCAAAGGCTAATGACAATTATCATTTATACAGAGATCAAATTTTAGAAAAAGAAGCCTTTGAGCATGGAAGTGCTTCAAAAGATAAATTCCAACATTTTCTCTCTCAAACTCCTCAATCAAGCAATCAAAGCTTTATGACATCATCTGATCCGGCGAGTAGTAGAAATCCATTACTCCAAAGAATTACAAAGATGTTTTCTACACAAAGATCCGGTGATGATTTGAATGCACCTCTCTCTATTGCTCCAAATGTTGCCATGAATCCGGAGCCCAAAGCCCCTCAATCTTCAAGTTCCCTATCTTCAGTCCCGACAGAACAAACATCTCTAGTAAAAAGAATCAAAAATCTTTTTGTAAAAAATAAAGCCTCTTATAAGACTGATGATTTGGGATCTGCATCAGAAGATGTTCAAGCACTGTCTTATAAAAAAATCAATGATAATCTCCCGCCAAAATCAGAAGCAGTCAAAAATGAACAAGCTTTCATTGCGTGGCAAAATAAACGTCAAAAAGATTTGGAAAAATTTGACAACATGGGAGAAGTTATCCCTGCTTCAATCCCGCTGGTGCAAAAAAATCAACCCAGTGATTCGGATATGAAGGATTTGTTAGACTTTATGGATAGAGGCGTTTTTGAAGTCCAAGATATTAATCTATCACAAACTGCAAGTCTTCTAAATGGCTTGACAAAAAATCTTGCATTTCTCAAACATCGCAATTATGATGAAATAAAAGAAAATTTCACTGTCTTACTTTCTGAGATTGGAGAAAACTTACCCTATCATAATGATTCAAAAGATTATAGAGACCTTACCAGAGGGGTTTATCAGGATTTAGACAAAAAACTGTTAGATGATCCTGCCATTAAAAATTACCTTACAACCAGTGATTTTACAAGCAAAAGAGATTTTAAAGATTTCAGTCAAATTATTATCAATGCTTATACTGATGCATTAAAGAAAACAAATTTAAATGTGAGTGATCCTAAAATAGTCCTTTCTTCTTCTTATCCAAATGCGTATTATTCATTTGAAAAAGATAGCGTTCATCTCCCTTCTCCGGAGAGTTATAAAAACATTTATTTCCCCGATAAAACCCCTACTTCTCAAGAAGTCGGATTAATGCTTTTAGATACGGTTGTCCATGAAATGACGCACAAGCAACAAGCTACGTTTGTAAAAAATTTAGATAACCCAAAACTTTCTCAAAGTATCAAAGACTATGCTTCTATTATTCAAGCAAATGCGCAGTTTTATGCAAAGGCTAATGACAATTATCATTTATACAGAGATCAAATTTTAGAAAAAGAAGCCTTTGAGCATGGAAGTGCTTCAAAAGATAAATTCCAACATTTTCTCTCTCAAACTCCTCAATCAAGCAATCAAAGCTTTATGACATCATCTGATCCGGCGAGTAGTAGAAATCCATTACTCCAAAGAATTACAAAGATGTTTTCTACACAAAGATCCGGTGATGATTTGAATGCACCGGCATTGCGTATTAAAAAATCTAAAACTACAGAAACTGCAGGAGAGCAAGAAATTCAAATTGAACATATCCCCACCCAAAACCATAAAAATCTGGAATCTCCATTAAGTGGTGAACCTACCTTTTCAAATGTAACTCTTGTATATGGGCTGAGCGAGACACGAGAGGATTTATTAGAAGCAGTTCGTGATTCTGAGCTTATCAAAAGACCTTTTATTGGAGATGATTATCTTGATGCACTCAATGGAATAGATTTTGATAGGGTTGAAAGATTTGATGATTTTGCTTCTTTTGTAGCTATGGGTAAGCCTAATTTGCTTAAAGAAGAAATATTAAACTATCAAGCAATAGTTAATAATATAGGAGATGAAAGTTCTAATTCAGTCCCCAGAGAAGATAACAAAAAAGTATTTGAAGCTCTTATGAGTGATCAAAATACAATACAAATCCTTAAGACCATAGATGCTAAAAATAAAGCAATAGATCAAATTAAAATTACAGCTATTTCGCATGACATGAGAGAATTATTAAACTTTATTGAGGGAGATGTGGTTAATTTACAAAATCTCACACCACATGAAAAAGAATTATATGATCAATATATTGAATATATTGATCCAATGATTGATTCGAGATTTTTTGAGGCAAAGACAAAAGAAGTCCTCAAACAAGTCTTGGACAATGGAGGAAAAATTTATTTCAATTTAGATGAAATTGTAACAAACTATAAACCCCATGCAGATGAAATTTTAAATGTTGATTTGACAAAATTAAAAAATATTTTTAAACCTGATTATGAATATTATAAATCAGTAACGTCTGGGGAGTTGCGTTATATTTATGAAAATTATAGAGAACACCCAAATTTAAAATGGACTATTAAAAAGCAAGTGATTGAAAATCCTTTTAAAAATCCGGAAGTTATCAAAATAATACAGAGCGAATTAAAACATTCAAAGGCACAATAAATTTTTATATTTTTCTCTAGAGTGATGATGTTAGACTCTATTATTGTATGAGTGGCAAGTATTGTTTCAAAATGATAATAGTTTAAATCACAAAAGTGGTGATCGTAATTTTATGGATGTGATTTGATTTTATATGACAGATTTCTGTAGAGAATGCTATCTTAATATAGGATCAAATTGCCTATAAAATCAGATTTTAATTTTATGTATTTTTGGGAATAAATTTCACTTTTATGTTCCCAAATTATTTTTAACAAGTCATTGTGTATAAACACCCTTAAGGATAAATCTTAATTTTTTTATTTTTAATTTGTTATAAGGCATACAAAATACCATGATTTTAATTGCTTATTCAATAATTATTCATTTTTTGACATAAAGATATGTAAGATGATAAATGAGTCTTTGTAGCTTATTAAAGTATTATAATCTTACGTAGAATTGCTTAAGATCTAATTTTTTGATTACAAAAAGAATCTGAGAAGAGTAGATTATTTTATGTCTCTCATGGTATGCCCAGAGGGATTCAAACCCCCGACCTACAGGACCGCAACCTGTTGCTCTATTCAGCTGAGCTATGGGCACATAAAGGTGCTATTTTATCAGAAAGTTGATTGGATTTATATTAAATTTATACTTTTTGGATTATAATTCTTCCCGGAGTTTGTAGCTTCAATATTTTTAAAAAGAAAGTGGTGATTGGAATGCCCGGTATTAAAGTCAGAGAAAATGAGTCTTTTGACGAAGCGTATCGAAAGTTTAAGAAACAAACAGATCGGAATTTAGTTGTAACTGAGTGTCGAGCCAGAAGATTCTTTGAGTCAAAGACAGAGAAACGCAAAAAGCAAAAAATTAATGCAAAGAAAAAAATGCTTAAACGACTTTATATGCTTAGACGTTATGAGTCTAGATTATAATCAATTTTATCAGCCCTTTGGCTGATACCTACAAATAATTTTTCTTCAAAACAATTCAAGTTTTATCAGAACCTAAATATTTTTTGGTTAATATTTCATGTGATTAAAATCTAGGAGATATTATAATGAAATTTAGTGGTAAAAATGTTCTCATAACAGGCGCTTCTAGAAGCATAGGTGCTGAAATTGCCAGAGTATTGGCGGGATTTGGGCTTAAAGTTTGGATCAATTATAGAAGCAAGCCCGAAATAGCCGATAAACTTAAAGAAGAAATTGAACAAAGTGGGGGCAAAGCAGCCCTCATTCAGTTTGATGCAACAGATGAAGAAGCTTTTATTGCCGGTATTAAAGTTATTTTAGATTCAGATAATGAATTGTCTTATTTGGTAAATAACGCTGGGATTACTCATGATAAATTGGCTATGCGAATGAAGACAGAGGAGTTCATGGAAGTTTTAGATGCTAATTTAAAATCTACTTTTATAGGTTGTCGTGAAGCCCTTAAATTGATGAGTAAGCAGAGATTTGGAAGTGTGGTTAATATTGCTTCAATTGTTGGAGAGCGCGGTAATGCCGGGCAGACAAATTATGCTGCAAGCAAGGGGGGAATGATTGCAATGAGCAAATCATTTGCTTATGAAGGATCTTCCAGAAATATAAGATTTAATTGCATCACTCCGGGTTTTATCCAAACAGACATGACAAGTGTCCTAAAAGATGATGTGAGAGAAAACTATATTAAAAATATTCCCTTAGGGCGGTTGGGAGATGCTAAGGAGATTGCCCATTCAGTAGCATTTCTATTAAGTGATTATTCAAGCTACATTACAGGTGAAGTTTTAAAAGTAAATGGCGGGTTATATATGTAAATTCTCTAGAATCAAAGAGAATTTTTGTTTTTAAGTTTTGTTTTTATCAAAACTTTGTTAGAATTACAAATTATAAGAAAATACCAAGGAGAAAAAATGGCTTTATTTGAAGAGGTGCAATCTCTAGTAGCTGAACAATTAAACGTAGGTGTCGAACAAGTAACTTTAGAGGCTGAATTTGTAAAAGATTTAGGAGCAGATTCATTAGATGTAGTTGAGCTTGTAATGGCATTAGAAGAAAAATTTGGTATTGAAATACCAGATGAACAAGCTGAAAAAATTACAACAGTTGGTGATGTTGTCAAGTTTGTTGAAGAGAACAAAAAATAACTAGCTTCCCTCATCAAAGGAGGCTTTTTTGATTTTATCTTAAGGAGTGCAAGTGCGTCGAGTCGTCGTAACTGGTTTAGGAATGATAAATTCATTGGGGTTAAATAAGGGAGATTCTTTCAAGTCTATTGTGGATGGAAAATGTGGGGTTAGAAGAATTACCTGCTTTGATGCAAATGACTTTCCTGTACAGATTGCTGCGGAAATAGCAGATTTTGATCCCAATGAGGTAATGAACCCAAAAGAAGTAAAAAAAGCAGATCGCTTTATCCAGCTTGCTTTGAAATCAACCAAAGAAGCTATGCTTGATAGCGGGTTGCTTGAAAGTAATGGGAAATGCAATGAGGCTATTTGCGATAGATTTGGAGTGAGTTCAGCAGCAGGCATAGGAGGGTTAATCAATATAGAAAAAAACTCCATTGCTTGCTTTGAAAAAGGTCCCAGAAAAATAACTCCATTTTTCATTCCTTCTGCTCTTGTGAATATGTTGGGAGGTTTTACTTCTATTGAGTTTGGCATTAAAGGTCCTAATCTTTCAAGTGTTACGGCATGCGCTGCCGGGACACATGCGATTATAGAAGCTGTTAAGACGATTATGCTTAATGGTGCAGATAGAATGCTTGTGGTAGGATCTGAATCAACTATTTGTCCTGTAGGGATTGGTGGTTTTGCTGCGATGAAGGCGTTGAGTAGCAGAAATGACGATCCTTCGCGCGCTTCTCGTCCGTTTGATAAAGATAGAGACGGGTTTGTTATGGGCGAAGGATCAGGTGCTTTAGTATTAGAAGAATATGAGGCAGCCAAATCGAGGGGTGCAAAAATTTATGCTGAATTAGTAGGTTTTGGAGAAAGTGGCGATGCTAATCACATGACAACCCCTGCTCCTGAAGGAGAAGGTGCTTATCGGGCGATGAAGGCTGCATTGAATATGGCAAATATCAAGCCGGACTATATCAATGCGCATGGTACAAGCACAGGCTATAATGATTTATTTGAAACAATGGCTATTAGAAATGTTTTTGGTGGCAAAGAAAATGTCCCCCCTATAAGCTCTACAAAAGGTCAAATTGGACATTGTCTGGGAGCAGCAGGCGCACTGGAAGCAGTTATTTCAATCATGGCGATGAATGAAGGGATATTGCCCCCTACTATCAATCAAGAAAACCCGGATCCTGAATGTGATCTGGATTATATTCCTAATGTCCCAAGAGATGCCAAAGTGAATGTGGTTATGAGTAATTCGTTTGGCTTTGGTGGCACAAATGGTGTGGTAGTTTTTAAAAAACTATAATCTTGAGAAAATAAATGGCTACTTATTTGGATTTTGAACAGCGTATTAAAAGTATTCAAGATGAAATAGAAATGGCTACAATTAGGGGAGATAGTGCAGCTAAGGATATTCTGGAAATCGATCTTGAAAAAGAGGTACGTTTGGTTTATTCAAACATGAATGATTATCAAAAATTGCAACTGGCTCGACATCCTGACAGACCCTATGCGTTAGATTATATTGATTTGATTTTAAAAGATGGGTATGAAATTTCAGGAGATAGGCATTTTAGCGATGATAAGGCTATTGTTTGTTTTTTGGGGAAAATAGAAGATCAAACTACACTTATTATTGGTGAAGAAAAGGGTAGAGGGACCAAAAACAAGTTAATGCGAAATTTTGGTATGCCTAATCCGGAAGGTTACCGAAAGGCTCTTAAGGCAGCAAAGTTTGCAGAAAAGTTTAATATTCCTATTTTGATGCTTGTAGATACTGCAGGTGCTTATCCGGGGTTAGGGGCAGAAGAAAGAGGACAGAGTGAAGCGATTGCAAAAAATCTTCAAGATTTTGCAGCCCTTAAAACCCCCACTATTTCAGTTGTAATTGGTGAAGGTGGAAGTGGTGGGGCATTGGCTATAGCAGTGGCTGATAAACTTGCAATGATGCAGTATTCAATTTTTAGTGTTATTTCTCCGGAGGGTTGTGCGGCAATTTTGTGGAATGATCCTACCAAAATAGAATCAGCGACCAAAGCAATGAAAATTACACCGAATGAACTTAAAAAAGCTAATTTAATTGATGATATTATTTTAGAACCAAGTAGAGGTGCTCATCGTGATAGAATTTGTGCTGCTAACTCTATTAAGGAATATTTTTTGAATAGTTTAGAAGCGATTAGAAAAAATTCTAATTTTATTCAAAAACGTTATGAAAAATTGATGGGTTATGGTGCCTTTGGCGAATAACCCTAATTATTCAAAAACTTTAAAATATAAAAGCAACAAAAATTCCAATACTTGTGCCAATTCCGGCAATTAAAGAAATTTTTTTGAGATATATATAAGGATCAAGAATTTTTTTGGCAGTTCTATAGCCTCCTATTATAGATCCGGTAAAGCCTCCACCGGGAAATCCAAAGCTGCTTGCAAAATAAAGATTCTTAATACTTTTTGAAGCAAATCTTTCTCTCCCCATAAAACCTTCTTTGTCTTGATCATAACCATATGGCACGCCTTTTCTTGTTTTGGTATAACGCGCTATGGTTTTGGGTGTAGCAAGTTCTGCGTGAATGCAATGAGTATTGATACCCGGAAATGCATTTTCAAGGCGCTTTAAAGCCTCACTTAAAAGCCAATCTTTTTTTTCTTTATATTCCCATTTGTCTAACTTATCCCATTCTTCAAAATTGCTATAAAGCGCTAAAACACCAAGATGTCTATCTTTTCTGTTGCTGAGTCCATTATCAATTTTGGAATAATTAACAAATGCTAAAGCGCGACTTTCTATTGGAGTATCTATTATTTTTGAATCTTTGAATGAAGCATCAAGGGTCTCATCATCTGTGATAAATGTATTATAATTCATATTGGGATAAAGTTCAGAAATATTTTTATCAAAGATTAAATAAATAGAGACCAAAGAGGTACTAAGAGAGAAGTTTTCGGTAATTTTTGTATCTAAAGTAGTGTCAATAGTTTTGTCCAATAAGGATTTATAAACTATTGATGGATCACAATTAGCAATAATTTTTGGAGCTCTGAGTGTAATATTCTCTTTGATTTTTTTATCTGTATAAACTACGCCTGAGGCATTGTTATTTTCTGTCAAAATAGTATGGACATCACAATTTGTTCTTACCTCACCTCCTGATTGTGTGATAATATTGCTTAGAGCATCAGAGAGACTTTGAGAGCCTCCTTTGATATAGACACCTTGTTGGTAATAATGTTTTTGAGGGATAGCATGAAAACTCCATATAAGTTTATAAGGATCATGATGATAATAAGAAATATTGATATTAAGGATTCTTTTAAGGCGATTATTTTGAATATATTTATCCAGAATATCTCCTACAGATTTATTCAAAAGCATATTTTTAAAGAGAAATACTAAGGTTGTCAAAGGGGCAAAAAAGAAATCTATTAAATTCATATCATCAGGGAATCTTCGCACTAAAAAAGCTTGAAATTTTATTTTTTTAAAATACTTATCAATGCCCTTGGATTCTTCCGGAAATTCAGATTTTAAGAAGCTTTTGACATGATTGATTCCATGGGGGATCGTGATGTCTTTGGTTTGAGTTTTAATACTCCAAGCATTTGGAAGTTTTATAATCTCTATGAGTTCATTCAATCCTAATTTTTGAAAGATAAGATGTTTCATATCTGTTTTGGGACTTCCCCAATCAAGCTCATGCAATCCGGCATCTACCTTCATTCCTTTTCGTTCAAAACAAGTTGCGCATCCTCCGGCAAGGGAGTGTTGTTCCAGTACAAGAACTTTTTTGCCTGCTTTAGCAAGCGTAGCGCCACATGATAACCCTCCAAGCCCTGAACCAATAATAATAGCATCATATATTTTCAATTCTTATTCCTTTAAATCTCTTTAATAATTTCTCTAATTTTGGGTTCATAATTAATAGTTAAAATAAGTATTTTATTTATTAATAAATAATATTTTATCATATAAATTCCAGGTTGATAATTTTAATATAAAAATGAAACAAGAATTAAAATTTATAGAGATTAAGTATTAAAGTGTTTTCAAAATAGTCGATATAACTTTTAACCAAGCAAGGATGCTTTGGATAAATCAACAAGGAGTTATAAAATGGCTTTCCAGGTCAATACAAATATTAATGCGTTAAATGCGCATGCACAATCTGTTCTTACACAGTCAAACCTTAAAAATTCTCTTGAAAAATTAAGCTCAGGTCTTCGGATTAACAAAGCAGCTGATGATGCTTCAGGTATGATTATTGCTGATAGCTTAAGATCTCAAGCGAGTGCTTTAGGGCAAGCAATTCAAAATACTAATGATGCTACAGGGATTCTTCAGATTGCAGATAAAGCAATGGATGAGCAACTTAAAATTCTTGATACTATTAAAGTAAAAGCAACTCAAGCAGCTCAAGACGGTCAAACAACTGAATCAAGGAAGGCGATTCAATCAGATATTATCCGTTTAATTCAAGGGTTGGATAATATTGGTAATACAACTTCTTATAATGGCCAAGCACTGCTTTCAGGTCAATTTACCAACAAAGAATTCCAAGTTGGTGCTTATTCTAACCAGAGTATTAAAGCTTCTATTGGTTCTACAACCTCTGATAAAATAGGACAAGTTAGAATTGCAACAGGTGCGTTGATAACTGCTTCCGGAGATATAAGCGTTACATTTAAACAAGTCGATGGTGTCAATAATGTAAAGTTAGAATCTGTAAAAATTTCTACTTCTGCAGGTACAGGTATTGGGGCATTAGCAGAAGTTATTAATAAGAGCGCAACACAAACAGGTATCCGCGCAACAGCTAATGTTATTACAACTTCTGATCAAGCAATTGCTTCAGGAATTTTGGCAGGTGTGGTTATCAATGGTATTAATTTGGGTGATGTTGTAGGTATTAAGAAAAATGATAGCGACGGAAGATTGATTGCTGCATTTAACTCTGTTACATCAGAAACAGGCGTTGAAGCATTTACAGATTCAAATGGTAGATTGAATCTTAGAAGTGTAGATGGCAGAGGAATCAGTTTTAAAACAACTGCTCCTGTTGCCGGTGCAGATGGCACAACACCTCCTGCTGCTATTACGACTGTTAATAATGGTCAAAATACTGCTACAGATATAGGTTCTACAAACTTTGGCAGATTGTCTTTAAATCGATTAGATGCTAGAGATATTATGGTTTTATCTTCTGCTGATTCTAAAACCGGAGGTTTTTCTGCGATTGGTTTTGGATCTACACAAATTGCTCAAACAACTGTCAATCTGAGAGATGTAACAGGGACTTTTAACTCCACTGTAAAATCAGCTTCAGGCGCAAACTATAATGCTGTTATTGCAAGCGGTAATGCTAGCTTGGGTGCAGGTGTTACAACTCTAAAAGGAGCAATGGTCGTAATGGATATTGCTGAATCTGCTCAAAAAATGCTTGATAAAGTTCGTGCGGATCTAGGTTCTGTTCAAAATCAATTAGTTAGCACCGTTAATAATATTACTATTACTCAAGTAAATGTTAAGGCTGCTGAATCTCAAATTCGAGATGTTGATTTTGCTGCTGAATCTGCTGATTTTAACAAATACAGTATTCTTGCTCAATCCGGAAGCTATGCTATGAGTCAAGCAAATGCTGTCCAACAAAATATTTTAAGACTTCTTAGCTAATTTTAAGCCCTCTTAAAGAGGGCTATTCTATGAATAATCACTTTTCTGCTGCTATAGCTGCTTACCAACATCAAGAATATCAAGAATGTATTATTTTTTGCACTAAAATTTTGACCCAAAATTCTTCTGATTTTGAAACATGGAAATTATGCGCTTTTGCTTTGTTTGCTCTAGGGAAAATACTCAAGGGAATTGAATATTTAGAGCATGCCCTAAATATTTGTCCTGATGATCTGTCCGGATGGGTAGGATTAGGAGAAATGTATCGTCAGAATCATCAACCTCAAAAAACTATAGAGATTTTGTCCTCTTTTTTGCCTAGTGATTTTATTCATTTGCATTTTAATTTGGCAAGGGCATATAGCGATTTGGAAGATGTTAATCAAGCTATCAAGCATTACAAAATTGTTTTGGATATTTGTCCTGATGATCTTGAAGCAATGTATAATCTGGGGAATCAATTTTTAAAAATTTCAGATTTTAAGTCTGCAATACAAGAATTTCAAAAAGCCTCTAATCTTGGACATGAAGATGCTAAAATTAATCTTGCTTATGCCTATAATGCTCATTTTCAAGAAGAAAAAGCGCTTGAGATTTATGAATCCTTGAAAATATCCCATTCCAAAGATGCCTATTTTTACTTCAATTATGCCAATACTCTAAGGTATGCCTTGAGGCATGAAGAATCAAAAATAATGTATCAAAAAGCTATTGCTCTTTTAGATGATCCTGTTTTTTCTCTTAATTATGCTTATTTGTTGCTGAGTTTAGGAGAATATAAAGAAGGCTTTATTTATTATCAAAAACGACTCTTATTGCCTAATGTCCTTCCTCTTAACATTTCTCATGCGGATAGCGATAAGATTTTGCTTAAAGATAAAAGTATTCTTATTTATTATGAGCAAGGATTTGGGGATAGCATTATGTTTGCAAGATTTTTGGATAAACCGGGCTTGATAGCCAAAGATATACAAATCCTTCCTCAAACCCCTTTATTTGAATTGTTTGCTTGGAAATGGGGAGTTTGCGTCAGGGAAAATCCTTCTAAAATTACTCCTTATGATATTGCTATATCTCTACCTTCATTACCATATGCGCTAGGAATACATGAGGTAGGTTTATCTCAAAAATCCTCTCAAATCCTTCCACTAAAAATTAGAAAAATAGGCATCTTTTTTTCTTCCCATCCGGATTTTATGTATTCTAAAGATAAGTCAATCCCTATAAAAATGCTATTAGAATGTTTAGAAGGATTTGAAGTGTATTCTCTACAAATTGAGGGGATTGATGAAAGATTATGTAATCAATTTGGGGTTGTTGATTTATCCCCTAAAATTAAGAATTTTAAAGATACATTAAGAGAGTTAAAAAAACTTGATTTACTTATCAGCGCGGATTCCGCGATTGTTCATTTAGCAGGGAGTTACCATATCCCTACTATTGTGCTTTTGCATAAAAGATATGATTGGCGTTGGGGAAAATTAGGGCAAACCGGTTATATCAAATCTGATTGGTATGAGTCAGTTATTGGGTTAGCCCAACAAGAGGCTAAAAATTGGGAAAGTGTATTCGAAAATCTAAAAAGGTATTTAAAAAATGTTTGATAGTTATGATATTTTAGTTGCATTAAAAAAACTTGGTTTACTCCAAAATTCCCCTGCTTGGTGGTGGCCAAATGCTTTGAGTTTTGAGGTTGTGATTGGAGCAATCTTGACACAAAATACCAAATGGGAGAATGTTGAGAAATCTTTAAAATCTTTAAAAAATTATTCTTTATTGAATGGTGATGATGAAAAATCTTTAAATAATATTGCTTGCATACAAAAAGAAATCTTGGCTTCTCATATTGGATCAAGCGGGTTTTTCAATCAAAAGAGTATCCGTCTTATTTTGTTATGTCAAAATATTTTAGAAGATTTTGGCAGTTTTGGTAATTTTGTCATGAATGTTGATAGGGAGTGGTTGCTTGGACAAAAGGGTATCGGTAGGGAAAGCGCAGATGCCATCTTGAATTATGCTTGTGGTAGAGAGGTGATGGTTATTGATAAATATACTTATAAATTTTTATGTTCGCTTGGAATAGACATACAAGATTATGAACAATTGCAAATATGGTTTGAAAGAGGCATTCAAGAAAATTTACAAAGAGTTTTTGATCTTTATCCAAAAAAAATAACTTTAGCGCAGATTTACTCACGATTTCATGGCAAGATAGTAGAATTTTCCAAGAAAAAATCTAAATTGGAGCTATAGATGAAAAGTGTTTTAGAGATTTTTGAAGAGATTGCACATATTCCTCATGCCAGTTTTCATACACATGAGTTATTTGAATGGATTTGTGAATTTGCCAAAAGCTGCGATTATGAAATTCAAAGTGATAAAGCTAAGAATATTTATGCTTTTTGTGATCAAGCACGACTCTGTTTTCAATCCCATTATGATATGGTCGGCGTAGGACAAGCAGACAAGGGTATGCCATTACAATTATATACAGAGGGGAATTTTTTAAAAGCCAAAAACTCTTCATTAGGTGCTGATAATGGGATAGGGGTAGCTATACAGCTTTATTTGATGCAAAAATATAGAGATTTAGAATTTTTATTTACCAACAATGAAGAAGTTGGACTTCTTGGCGCTAAGGAACTTGAAATAGGGATTCATTCCAATAAGCTTATTAATCTTGATAGTGAAAAATTTGGCGAGATTGTTTTGGGTTGCGCAGGGGGATATGATATGAATATTATATTTGATATCCCTTTAGATAAAGCTTCTTATTTATATGCCTATAACATCACTTCAAGAGGATTTTGTGGGGGGCATAGCGGGATAGACATTCACAAAAATATTAAAAATGCTATTTTGAGATTGGCTGGTATGCTAGCTCCAATTGATGGCGGGATTTATGCTTTTTGTGGTGGAGAAAAGATTAATTCTATCCCCGTTAATGTAAAAGTTATTTTCCATACAAATGAAATTTTAGAAAGTTGTGATGAATTTTTAGTTGAAAAAATCCCCATGCAAACTCCATGTTATTGCAAAAATCAAGTCATTAAATTTCTTTTAGAAGCAAGGAGTGGGGTAAGATTCATGGAAAAAACAGAAGTAATAGATTCGCTTAATATTTCTTTGATTGAACAAGAAAATGAGCAGATTAAAATTTCATTAATGGGACGCTCTAACACAAAGATTTTATTAGAAAATAATCTTTTAGAGATGCAAAATCTTGCTAAAAAGATTTGCAAAAATCCTCAAATAAACGTTGATGATTATTACTCACCATGGGAAAGAAATATCAAAGAAAATGATGCATTTCTCAAGAGAATAAAAAATGCCTTTAGCCCTTATTGCCCAAAAATATGTCAAATTCATGCGGGATTAGAATGTGGGATTTTACAAGAAAGATTTGAAAAAATGGGTAAAAAAGACGTCAAAATCTTTTCTATTGGACCTACGATACTTTCCCCACATTCATTAAATGAACGATTAGATCTTGATGATTTTGAAAAATTTTTCCAAGCATTGGAGATTTTAATAGAAAATTATAAAATATAGTTTTTATTTCAAGGGAAGAAAATGCGAAAAATATTTTTATGGATTTTGATTTTAGGTAATGTAATGGTATTTGCACAAGATGAGGCTTCAAATATTGAAAATACCCCAAAGAAAAATGAGAGTTTTTTTAGCCCCACTCAAGCAACTACAAATTCTTATGGGGCATTTAAAATAGGCTATGTATATCAAAATCTCAATTCCAAGAGTATCCCGCTTAAAAATGGTCAAAATACTTATGATTTTTCTTCGAACAATGCCTATTTTGGTCTTGAAAGAGGCTATGTTGGGGGTCCTAAATCAATGATAATGGCCGGAGGGTATTTAGATGCCGGAGCAGGGGATACTTATTATCTTTCAGCCGGGGCAAGTTTTGGTCTAAGATTATTGCAAGGATGGGTAATACCTAAAATTTCCTTAGGTTATGAGTTGCAACATTTGAGTTTGCCAAATGATTCCAGTCAATATAATATCCAATCCATGGTAGGAACCATAGGTATTTTTGTCAATATTGCCCAAAGTGTCGGGATAAGTTTAGAAGCAAGATCAGGTATCCCGTTTTCTATTGTAAGGAGTGCGCAAGCAAAAGAATATAACCATGCTAAATTTAACATGTATGCTATTATGATTAGCTTCGCATTTTATGATTTTGGCATTTAAAATGAAAATCATTGTTTGGATAATGATTTTCATGGAGATTTGCTTTGCTTGTAGTGGTGATTGCGCGAGTTGCCATTATAAGTTAAATTACCAACATGACATAAGACACTCTCCTATGCTTGAATGTAAAAGTTGCCATACTGATGAAAAAATGGCAAAAATTGATATGGGAAAAGTTTGTGGGCAAGATTGCTTTGCTTGTCATGATGTAAATAAACTCAATGATCCCAATCTTGCTTCTTCACATAAGATAATCAATAATTGTATTTCTTGCCATCAAACACTTCATAAGAACTCTCAAACAACCAATAAAAGTATTTTTTTGAGAACTTTAAAGAGTGATTTTTTTGAGAAAAAATAGTTACTGATTGTAAAAAATATCCTAAAAAACTCTATTTCTATATCTAACAAACCGGAGAATATAGTAGGATATTTACAATTTCATTCTTAAGGAGGATTTCATGTTACACGATTCGCACGATTTATCTGCCCCACCCCCTACTATTGTAAAAAAGCTTGTTAAAAGCCTGCCTTTTTGGGTAATCATTGGAATTATTGGAGGTATTTTTTTAGGTGCGCTTTACCCTGAATATGGTATTGCAACAAAGCCATGGACTATTGATATTTTTATTAGAGTTTTAAAATGGTTGATTGGACCCATTATATTCCTGACTATTATTTATGGGATTATGGGGCTTGATAATTTAAAATCTTTGGGTAGTTTGGGTATTAAGGCAGTGATTTATTTTGAAGTGGTAAGCACTTTGGCATTAGGAGTTGGCTTGTTATTTGGAGAGTTATTTAGGCCCGGACATGGAATGGGGCTGGATATCTCAGCTTTAGATGCTTCTTCAGTGAGTAAATATACTTCTAATACTACTGAAAATGTAGAGTCATTTAAAGGCATACTTTTACATGCAATTCCTAGTGATCCTATCACTCCTTTTATTCATGGCAACACACTTCAAGTGCTGGTTATGGCAATTGTTGTTGCGATTGTCATTTCATTTTTTAGCAGACCTCTTAAAAATAAAATTATTGTTCCACTTGAAAAGCTACAAAATTTCTTCTTCAAAATCCTTACATTTTTGATGTATTATAGCCCTGTAGCAGCCTTTGGAGCTATGGCATTCTTAATTGGTAAGTTTGGTTTTGATACATTATTTAATATGGCATTTTTAGTTATCATTATGTTGATTTCTTGTTTATTCTTTATTTTTGTAATATTGGGAATTATTTGCGCATTGGCAAAAGTCAATATTTTTAAATTTATGCGTTTTATTGCCAGAGAAGTTTTGGTTGTTTTTGCAACCAGTTCATCAGAAACAGCTCTTGCTCCCTTGATGAGAAAACTGGAACTTGCAGGGATTAATAAAGGGGCTGTAGGGTTAGTGATCCCCACAGGATATTCTTTTAATCTTGATTGTACGAATATTTATCTTACTTTAAGCGTTATTTTTCTTTCACAGGCGTTTGGCATTCCTTTAAGTTTTGAGCAAACCATTAGCATGATTATTATTTTGATGATTGCCTCAAAGGGAGCTGTAGGGGTTACAGGATCGGGTTTTATAGTTTTGGCAGGAACACTCCAAGCAATGGGCACGGGGCCGGGAACTATTCCTGCAGTTAGCGTTGCTGCACTCTTGGGTGTAGATAAGTTTATGAGTGAAATGCGTGCGGTTGGCAATCTTTGTGGAAATTCTGTAGCTTGCATGATAGTATCTATTTGGGATAAAAAAATTGATATGGATAAGTTTCGCTATGCCCTTGATCACCCTGAAGAATTTCGAGTGGTTTAGTCTTTGAAAAACTAATAAATTTTTATATACTTTTAGGTAATTTTAGTATCATAAAGGATAGTGATGATTTTTATAGATGCTTGTAAAAGGAAACAGACTCCTTATACTCCAATATGGATGATGAGACAAGCAGGCAGATATTTGAGTGAATATAAAGAACTCAGAAAACAAGCCGGAAGTTTTTTAGATCTTTGTCATAATGTGGATTTGGCGACCCAAGTAACACTCCAGCCTATAGATATTTTAGATGTAGATGCGGCTATTGTATTTAGTGATATTTTGGTTGTCCCTCTTGAGATGGGGATGCCATTAGAGTTTCTTGCCGGAGAAGGTCCTAAGTTTGGACGAACAATAAATACTCAAGAAGATATTAAGAATCTCAAAGATGAAGGTTATAAAAACCTCACTTATGTTTATGATACACTTTCTCAGGTGCGCTCACAACTTTCTAAACAAAAGGCTTTGATAGGATTTTGTGGTTCTCCTTGGACATTGGCAACTTATATGATAGAAGGAGAAGGAAGCAAGACTTATGCACGCAGTAAAAAAATGCTCTATACCAATCCAAAGCTTTTGCATGCGCTTTTACAAAAACTTACCAATGAACTTAAGGGCTATCTTCATATGCAGATAAAATCCGGCGTAAATGCTGTGATGGTGTTTGATTCTTGGGCAAGCGCTCTTCAAAGAGAAGCTTATTTGGAATTTAGTTGGAATTATATGAAAGAAATTGCTGCTTATGTTAAAAAAAATTTTCCTCAGATTCCTGTCCTTCTTTTTCCCAAAGGAATTGCAGGTTATTTGGATAAGATTGATGGAGAATTTGATGTATTTGGGGTAGATTGGAGCACTCCTATGGAATTGGCAAAACAATTTTTAGGGGATAAATATGTTTTGCAAGGAAATCTGGAACCTTCTTGCTTGTATGATATTTCTGCTATGGAAAAGGGAGTTGATGCTATTTTGTCAGTAATGGGTAAAAATGGAGGTCATATCTTTAATCTCGGTCATGGGATGTTGCCTGATTTGCCCAGAGAAAATGCTATTTCTTTAGTGCAAATGGTTAAAGAAAAAACAAAGCGATAATTTCTCATTGTTTAATTTTATTGCTTTATTAATATTTTAGAAATTGAAAGCAAAAAGTTATAAAAATTTGTGTCTGTAGATTTTGTTACTTTAATTAGAACAAATGTGCTATATAATCAAAATCCAACACTATTTTTTGGTTTTTTTGACTAAAATAGTAATATCAGAAATTTTAATACAAGACCACTAAGCGAAAGGTAAAAACATGAAAGTAGTACAATCTGTAATAGACATGATCGGCAATACGCCTTTATTGAGACTTCAAAAACTCTCTGCAAGATATGGGGCTAATATCTTTGGAAAATGCGAATTTATGAATCCTAATGGATCTGTAAAAGACAGAATTGCATTAAATATGATTTTGAAGGCTTTAGAAGATGGAAGGATTACCAAAGACACAATTCTAATTGAAGCTACAAGTGGGAACACAGGGATTGGTTTGGCTTCAATTTGCGCTTCTTTAGGGATAAAACTTATTATTACTATGCCAAGCTCAATGAGCGTAGAGCGTCGTAAGCTTCTAATGATGTTTGGAGCATGCCTGGAGCTTACTTCTCCTGAAAAAGGTATGAGTGGCGCTGTCCAAAGGGCACTTGAACTTGCAGAAGAAATTGAGGATACTTATGTTTTACAACAATTTGACAATCCTGACAATCCTGATATTCATCGTAGAACTACTGCCAAAGAGATTATTGAAGCATTAGATGGCGAAATAGATGTTTTTGTTGCAGGTATTGGGACAGGAGGGACATTAATGGGAGTGGGAGAAGTGCTTAAAAAAAGAAATCCTGAAGTAAAGCTTTATGCCGTTGAACCTGTTGCTTCACCTGTGCTTTCAGGAGGGAAACCCGGACCACATAAAATTCAAGGAATTGGAGCAGGTTTTATCCCAAAAGTTCTTGACACAAAAATATATGATGGGGTTTTGCAAGTTGAAACTCAAGATGCTTATAATTTTACTTGCGATGTGGCCAGAACTGAGGGTATTTTAGTGGGTATTTCTTCAGGGGCTAATTTGTGGGCAGCTACAGAGTTGGCTAAGCAATTTCCGAGTAAAAATATTGTAACAATGCTTTGTGATACCGGAGAAAGATATTTAAGTACAGAATTATTTGATTTTGATGTTGTTATTTAGTATCTAAAAATACGCCATGGATATTGAGTGGTTTTTTATTTGACGGTGGGTCTCATGCTTTGCCAAGCATTATTAGATTTTTGGAGGGGAGGAGTTGTATTTTGAGTTGGTAAAGGTCTTTGATTTTTAGATTTTTTACTCTCAGTTCTTTGTGCTTTTCCATAATTTTTATAATGATTATTCTGATAAAAACTATCACTCTTTGGGGATGGGATTGATTCATAAGGTTTAAATACATTTTTAGGTCTTGCTTTTTGGGTTTGATTGACTTGGGGTCTGTAATTGAGTGATTTGTAT